>CAZBUX010000101.1:0-6425 GCA_964495185.1 uncultured Rickettsiales bacterium
GGAAGTGGGAGAGTTTTGGTGACCCCTACGGGAATCGAACCCGTGCCGCCTCCGTGAAAGGGAGGTGTCCTAACCGCTAGACGAAGGGGTCTTGGCAAAAAGAGAGCGTATATCAGCCACAGACACCCCATTAGTCAATAGAAAACGACGCATCGGCGAAATTAACTGTCCTGCGGGAGCGGCCCGGACAAACTTTGCTTGCCTTAACCATAATAAGACTTTAGAAAACGGCACCTTTCTAGAATAATCCACAGGACGCCCCCGCATGCTCGCCATGCAGTATTCGATCCAGTTGCCCGATAATTACGGCTCCGAGCAGATCCGCGCCCGGGTGGAAAGCCGTAGCCGCCTGTTCGACGGGCATGGCGGACTGGTCCATAAAACCTTCCTTTATAACGAACAGGACCGGCTTTATGCCCCGTTTTACGTCTGGAAAGACGTGATCGAGGCGCAGCGCTTCCTGATGGACGACCTGTTCAAGGGCGTCATCGAAGCGTTCAGCCGCCACCGCGTGCGCAGCTGGTTCGTGGTGCACATGGCCTACGGCAACCGCGGCATCACCCCCACCCACGCCCTGCGCGAGATCGACGTCATCGCGCCCGAGGAAAAACTCGGCGATTTCCTTGCGCGGGAAAAAGCTGAGCAGGACGCGCACCTCAAAAGCGGCAATCTCTACATGCACCTCATCGCCATCGACGCCGACCGCTGGGAAATCCTGCGCTTCGGCCTGTGGAAAGACAAAGCCTGCTCGGCGCGGCCCAATAGCGACACGTTCCAGTGCTATGAAGTGCTGCACGTATCCGAACCGGGTTAGGTAACAGCGCGCCCGGAACCGCCTGGTTTTCCGGTTATCTAATTTATATCAGCATGTTAACTGTTTTTCAGCGCCGTACGGATGCAAAAAACATGACATTTCTTTGCATTTCATTGCATTTTTAGCGCCAAGCCATTGATTTTGAAATCATGTCATCCTGAACGCAGTGAAGGATCCTGCGCTTGCGCTCAGGATGACATTCACACAGGCGTGATTATAAAACGGCGAATACCGGCCCGGAAGGGGCAATAATCAGCGGCGGTTGCGGTTGCCGGGGGCAGCGGTTTCTTTGGAGCCTTTGTTGAAACGACCGACATTGCTGATCACCTGCTCGACGAAGCCGAGCGAATGGCCCTCGGTGGGGGTGGTGCGCCTGACGATGCTGATGTCCTTGCCGTTCTTCTCGTCGAACATATCCACGGCGGTCACGACGCCAACGGAATCGAATTTCACGCGCACGACGTCCTGCTTGGCGACTTCAGGCTTGAGAAACGCCATGGTTTCCTTGCGGGTGGAAACGTAATACCACGTTTCCTCGCCGAAACTGGCCACGCTCGACGGCGAGCCGAAATGCTCAAGCACGTCCTGTTTGGTGGTTTTACCCGGCGAAACATTGTCTTTCCATTCGGCGTCGCTCACGTAACCGTGGGTGTCGACCTTGGGCGAACAGGCGGCAAGCGCGCATACGCAAACCAGCGCCATTGCTTTAATGTATTGATTTCGAGCCATAAACCTTGTGAAAAACGATGTTGCCCGGAGGTTAACCCATCTTCCCGGCAAAGGCAACCGTCTTGCAAATGTCACAGGAATTTCACTTTAATTTTAAGTGGCTTCGGGTACAACTGGGGCTCGTTAATTATTCATGGGGAGCGCTGCATATGGGCATCATGCCGGATAGCTGGATTCGCGAAAATGCGAAAAAGGGAATGATCGAACCGTTCGTCGAGGGGCTTACGCGCGAAGGCGTGATTTCCTACGGCGTATCGTCGTACGGCTACGACGCGCGCGTGTCGGACGAATTCAAAATATTCACCAATATCGATTCGGCCACCGTCGACCCGAAATCGTTCGCAAGCAACGGATTCGTGGATCGTCAGGGCCCGGTCTGCATCATCCCGCCCAACTCGTTCGCGCTGGCCCGCACGGTGGAATATTTCCGCATCCCGCGCGACGTGCTGGTGATCTGCGTTGGCAAATCCACCTATGCGCGCTGCGGCATCATCGTCAACGTCACGCCGCTGGAGCCGGAGTGGGAAGGCCACGTGACGCTGGAATTTTCCAACACCACGCCGCTGCCCGCCAAAATCTACGCCAACGAAGGCGCCTGCCAGTTCCTGTTCCTGAAGGGTGATTCCGTATGCGAAACGTCCTACGCCGACCGCAAGGGCAAGTATCAGGGCCAGAAAGGCGTGACGCTGCCGCGCATCGAAAAAGAAAAAGTGGCATAAGGATCTCTGTTTCCCATGACCGATGCAACCCTAAGCGGCAAAAAAATCTGGCTGGTCGATAAGGATCGTCCCGAAAGTACGCTGTCCATGTATCTTCAAGACAGCGAAGGCGCGCTCGTGACGCGGGTTAGCGACCCTGCCGCCGTGGCGGAGTTGCTGGCAAAGGGCGACCGGCCGGATATCGTGATCGTTTCCGCACCTGCATCCACGACCAGCACCGCCGAAATAGAGTCCGTGATCGCTGCGGCGGAAGGTAAAATTCCTGTGTTCGTGCTGCCGGGAATCAAACGGCCCGCACCGGGAATGGGGTCAAAAAAAGATGCAGGCACGCAATTCGAAACGCTTCCTTCCAACCTTGGCGGTCACGACGTGCATGTGCTGCATAGCTGCAGCCCTTTCTCCGTCGCCGAACATATCCATGAACGCATGGTAACGAAGGCGCCCAACCCGTTTGCGCTCAAAGAACTCCCCATGCCCATCTCCACTACGACCGCACGTGTTGCAAGTGAAGCTGCTCATCCGAAAAAGGAATACCACACGCCCACCCCACCGCTTACGACCGATTTTACCGGCAAACGCATCTGGATCGCCGACGAAAACGCGCATTCCGCCGATACTACCAAAGCACTTTTCTCTAACGCCGAGATACAGGTGTTTTCCTCCGCGGAGCGCTCACCCGCGCACTGCAGACAGAGCGCAAACTTCCGCACCTCATTATCGCCGAGCGGGAATACGATGGAAATAACCAGGACGGGGAAAGTCTCATTCAAGCGGCGCTGGCGAAGCATATTGCCACCATCATCTCCACCAACGACGAAGCGTTGGAAAAGCGCCATTTCCCCGATGGCGTGCGAGTCATGAGCAAACCCTATCAGCCGGAACGGCTGCTCGACACAGCCAGCACGCTGATTACCCAACAGGCATTCCACAGGCACTAACATCATGGACTCCATACGCATCATCGGCCGCCAGAAACTGCGCGGCGAAATCCATATCAGCGGCGCGAAAAACGCGGCGCTCCCGCTCATGTGCGCGTCGCTGCTTTCGGGCGAGACGGTCACGCTTTCCAACGTGCCCTACCTCGCCGATATCGTGACGATGGCCAACCTGCTCGCGCAGCACGGCGTGGCGTTCAACATGCACGGCGACGGCGTGCCGCTTACGCGCTCGATTTCGCTGAACGCGGCCAATGTCAATAATTTCACCGCGCCCTATGAGCTGGTGCGCACCATGCGCGCCTCGGTGCTGGTGCTCGGGCCGCTACTGGCGCGTTTCGGCGCTGCGAAAGTGTCGCTGCCGGGCGGTTGCGCCATCGGCGCAAGGCCGATCGATTTGCACCTGAAAGCGTTGGAGCAGATGGGCGCGGAGATCACGCTCGCCGACGGCTATATCAACGCCAAAGTCGCCGACCGCCTGCGCGGGGCCAATATCACCTTTGAAAAAGTATCGGTGGGCGCCACCGAAAATCTGCTCATGGCCGCCTGCCTCGCCGACGGCGTCACCACGCTGCACAACGCCGCGCGCGAACCCGAAATCGCCGACCTCGCCCAGTGCCTGCAGGCGATGGGCGCGCATATCGAAGGCATCGGCAGCGCGTCATTGCGCATCACCGGCGTGAAAGAACTGCACGGCTGCCGCCATGCGGTGGTCGCCGACCGCATCGAAACCGGAACGTTCGCCGCCGCTGCCGCCATCACCGGCGGGGAAGTGGAGCTCATCGGCGCGCGCGCGGATCTCATGCAGGCAGTCATCGACAAATTCGCCGAAGCGGGCGTTTCCATTTCCTCCACGCCGCGCGGATTGCTCGTCAAAGCCACCACCGACCGCATCCAGGGCATCGACATCATGACCGAGCCCTATCCCGGCTTCCCCACCGACATGCAGGCGCAGATGATGGCGCTGCTTTCGGTCGCCGACGGCGCGTCGATGATCACCGAGACCATCTTCGAAAACCGCTACATGCACGCCCCCGAACTCATGCGCATGGGCGCGCGCATCACCCTGCACGGCTCGTCGGCCATGATCCGCGGCGTGAAGGAACTCACCGGCGCGGAAGTGATGGCAACCGACCTGCGCGCCTCCGTATCCCTCGTCATCGCCGCGCTCGCCGCCAAAGGCGAAACCACCATCCACCGCGTGTATCACCTTGACCGGGGCTATGAGCGCTTAGAGGAAAAACTCACCGCCTGCGGCGCGGTCATCGAACGCATCGGCGAGCGGAAAACGGCGAAAACCGAGGCGATTTGACAGTTTTTATCCCCCGTTAACCTGATTTTTCCACATTTCCTTTACTTTAGAGGGGGTTTTTGGGAGATTACCCGTCCCAAGCCCCGGAAATATGGATATGACCAACGCACTGACCATCGCCCTGCCCAAGGGCCGCATACAGGAGGAAGTCGCGCCGCTGCTGGCAAAGGCGGGCGTTCATCCCGAGAAAGCGTTTTTCGACGACGCCGAGCGGCAACTGCAATTCAAATGCAAGGAGTCGGGCGTGTCGATCATCCGCGTGCGCAGTTTCGACGTGGCAACGTTCGTGGCGTTCGGCGCGGCACAGATCGGCGTGTGCGGCAGCGACGTGCTGGCGGAATTCGATTATAACGATATCTATGCGCCGCTCGATCTCAATATCGGGCATTGCCGCCTGTCGCTCGCCGGCCCCGTGGATTCAGGCAGCGACGAGCTTTCACGCTTAAGCCACGTGCGCGTGGCGACGAAATACCCGCACCTCACGCGCAGATATTTCGCCGATAAAGGCATTCAGGCCGAATGCATCAAGCTCAACGGCGCAATGGAACTGGCCCCCAGTCTCGGGCTTTCGCCTTATATCGTCGACCTGGTGAGCAGCGGCAAGACGCTGAAAGCCAACGGCCTGCGCGAAATGGATACGATGATGCAGGTATCGTCGCGGCTGATCGTCAACCGCGCGGCGTTCAAAACGCGCTCGGCGGAGATCAATACATGGATCGATAAATTCCGTGGGGCGGTCGATGCCGCTTAAACTGGATGCGCGCTCGCCGGGTTTCGCCAAGCAGTTTACGGCGTTTCTTTCCATGCGCGAGACGCAGGAACAGAGCGTGGCTGGCGGGGTGGCGGCGATTATCGCGGAAGTTAAAAAAAACGGCGATACGGCGCTGGCGGCGTATACAAAACAATTCGACCGGCATGACACTGCGCTGCGCGTAACACCGGAAGAAATCACCGAAGCCATCGCCCTTTGCACGCCGGAACTGATGAAATCGCTGAAAACGGCGGCCTCGCGCATCCGCGAATACAGCCAGCGGCAGATGCCGCAGGATATGCAGTACACCGACAAGGAGGGCGTTGCGCTCGGGCATCGCTGGAACGCCATCGACGCGGTGGGGCTTTACGTGCCGGGCGGGCTTGCGGCGTATCCGAGTTCGGTGCTGATGAACGCCATACCGGCGCAGGTCGCAGGCGTGTGGCGGCTGGTGATGACGGAGCCCGCGCCGGACGGAAAGCTGAACCCGGCGGTGCTGGCGGCGGCGCACGTGGCGGGGATTACCGAGATTTATAAAGTCGGCGGCGCGCAGGCGATCGCCGCGCTGGCGTTCGGCACGGAAAGCATCCGGGCGGTCGATAAGATCGTCGGGCCGGGCAACGCTTACGTAGCGGAAGCCAAGCGGCAGGTATTCGGGCGCGTGGGCATCGACATGATCGCGGGACCATCGGAAATTCTCGTGATCGCAGATAACAAGAATAACCCGGCATGGATGGCGGCAGATTTATTGTCGCAGGCCGAGCATGACGAGCAGGCGCAATCGATACTCATCACCGACGACGCAGCATTTGCCGACGCGGTGGAAAAGGAAGTGGAAAAAGCGCTACACACCCTGAAACGCCACGATATTGCGGCGAAATCATGGCGCGATTACGGCGCGGTGATTCTCGCGTCCGACTGGCGTCAGGCGGCGGACATCGCCAACGAGATCGCGGCGGAACATCTGGAGCTGGCGGTGGACAATCCCGAAGCACTGGTGCCGCTGATCCGCCATGCGGGTGCGATTTTCCTTGGCCGTCACACGCCCGAAGCGGTGGGCGATTATATCGCGGGGCCGTCGCACGTATTGCCGACCTCGCGCACGGCTCGGTTCTCGTCGGGGCTTTCGGTGTTCGATTTCCTCAAGCGCACCAAGGCAGCCAGC
>CAZBUX010000102.1:0-6383 GCA_964495185.1 uncultured Rickettsiales bacterium
TAGGCTTCGACCTCATGCGCATGATGCGCACCGATTACCATTACGACGATATGCAGAAAACCTATTTCGTCATCGACAGCTTTGAACAGCTGTTCAGAGAAACCCGTCCCGATTTCACGGAGTATTACGCCGAACTCAGGAAACTGCCGCTGATTCCCGAGGGAGAACTCATCGAAACCGACAAGGTCATCACCCGCGGGACGCTATAGCGAGCGCTCCTGCGTTTCTATCCGGTAGCTCGGAATCGCCTCTTTGATGATCGCCCGCACGGCATCCAGCGCTGGCGGGTAAATATGATAGTTAGGATTGAACCTATCGGGAGCGCGGGAAATATAGGTCTCGTCCGTTGCTCGTTTTGCCTGCGCAACGTCGCCGTATTCTTGGGCAAGCATGTCGATATGCCGCTGGCGGAGTGCGCCTATCTCGTCAAATATCCGAACACGATTGTGACTAAACTCTGAACGCTTGCTACCTATACCGCCCTCCTGCAATACTTCCGCAAACGTCCGCCAGCGCCCGGATTCCATTTCCGAACGCGCGGCAGTTTTTGAATCGCGGCGCCGGATGAACCTGTCCGCGTAATCCATCGCCGCCTGCGGGCTTAAATCCGTATAGGTATGAGCATTTTTTTTCCTTATTTTCTCTTCGGGCACAACAAGCGTTTCCTGGTGGATATACTCCAGGCCACATTTTTCCTCCGCCTGCGCGCGCGTGAGCCACTTATCCTGCCGCATATAGCCTGCGATCGCCTCGTCGCGCAGTTCGTCAACAATAGCACGGCGGCTGTACCACCCCGACTTAGTCTGCTGCGAAACACTACTTAGTGGCACCCATCCCATGCTCCAGCGGATGCCGCGCATCACCCGGCGCGTGACGGTGGCGGGGTCACCGCGTTTCATCGCCTCTTTTTTTTCAGTGGTACGATGCATGGCGCCGTTGCCGGGTTCCGTTTCAAACCGGTCGGCGGGTTCGGCGGCAGAAATTTCTACCACGGAATGCTGGTGCGAAAGCTGCGTATGTACCGCTTCCAGCTCACCGGCGAGGGCGGTTGCCGCCGCGCGGCGGTCATCGCGCTCGAAGCGGGGCATGGGGCGCTCGAACTCGCCGGACAAATTGCTTACCGCCTGCGCGATCAGGCTTGTCGGCACGCGTTTATCCTTCACGAGCGCATCGACATCGAGCGTCTCGTTATCGCCAGCGAACACGCACATGACATGCGCGTTAAGCGCCGCCTTGGCCGCAAGGGTTATCTCATGCGGCAGCGGCATGGCTGGCTCATCGTTCGGATCGCGGGTCATGTTTCCTATACTAAGGAATCCCGCCTTCTCAGGAAAATTAAGATTTGATGACAGAATAACCTGTTGATTAAGCCCGCTTCAAAGGCCGGTACTTAACCTTGGTCGGCACCAGCGTATCAACCCCAAGCCGTTTCTTCAAATCGGCCTCATAGGCTTCGTAGTTGCCTTCGAACCATTCCACGTGGCTGTCGCCTTCGAAAGCGAGGATGTGGGTGGCGATACGGTCGAGGAACCAGCGGTCGTGCGAGATGATGACGGCACAACCGGCAAATTCCATGAGCGCGTCTTCCAGCGCGCGCAGGGTTTCGACGTCAAGATCGTTAGTCGGTTCGTCGAGCAGCAGCACGTTGGATTCGGTTTTCAGCATTTTAGCAAGGTGCACGCGGTTGCGTTCACCGCCCGAAAGGCTTCCGACTTTTTTCTGCTGGTCGCTGCCCTTGAAATTGAACGACGAACAATAGGCGCGCGATTTCACCAGCTTCTTACCGAGCATGATTTCCTCGTCGCCGCCGGAGATTTCTTCCCAGACCGAATGCTTATCGCTTAAGCTGTCGCGCGACTGGTCGATATAGCCGAGCTTCACCGAGTCGCCGACCGTAAACGTGCCGGAATCGGGTTTTTCCTTGCCGGTAATCATGCGAAACAGCGTGGTTTTTCCCGCGCCGTTAGGCCCGATAACGCCGACGATGCCGCCCGGCGGCAGGCTGAACGAGAAATTATCGATCAGCAACCGGTCGCCGAATCCCTTGGAGATTCCCTGCGCTTCGATGACAAGATTGCCAAGTCGCGGCGCCGGGGGAATGACGATCTGCGCCGTGCCGACCTGCGCCTTGCTTTCCTGCGCCAGCATGGTTTCGTAAGCGGCGATACGCGCCTTGCTCTTGGCCTGGCGGGCCTTGGCGCCCTGGCGTATCCACGCGAGTTCGCTTGCCATCTGCTTCTGGCGGGAATTCTCCTCAGAGCTTTCCTGCGCCATGCGCTTCTCTTTCTTTTCGAGATAGGCCGAATAGGTGCCTTCGTAGGGAATGCCAGCACCACGATCGAGTTCCAGGATCCAGCCGGTGACGTTGTCGAGGAAGTAGCGGTCGTGCGTGACCATCACCACGGTGCCTGCATATTCCTTGAGGAAATGTTCCAGCCACGCCACCGATTCTGCGTCAAGGTGGTTGGTCGGTTCGTCGAGCAGCAGCATGTCGGGTTTTTCGAGCAGCAGCTTGCACAGCGCCACGCGGCGGCGCTCGCCGCCGGAGATTTTGGTGACGTCGGCGTCCTTGGGCGGGCAGCGCAGCGCGTCCATGGCGACTTCGATTTCGCGTTCGATTTCCCAGCCGCCGACGGCTTCGATTTGTTCCTGCAGCGCGCCCTGCTCCTCCATGAGACGGTTCATCTCGGCATCGTCCATTACTTCGCCAAGCTTCATGGAAACTTCGTTAAAGCGCGTAAGCAGCGAGGTTTTTTCGCCCAGCGCTTCCATGATGTTTTCCATCACGTTCTTCTTGGGGTCGAGTTTGGGTTCCTGCTCGAGATAGCCGACCTTCACGCCCTCGGCAGCCCACGCTTCGCCGGAAAATTCCGTGTCGATACCCGCCATGATCTTAAGCAGCGTCGATTTACCCGAGCCGTTGGGGCCCAGCACGCCGATCTTAGCGCCGGGATAAAACGACAGGTAGATATTCTTCAGAACTTCCTTGCCGCCGGGAAAGCCTTTATATAGGCCTTTCATGACGTAAGCGTATTGGTGGGATGCCATAGGTATCGTCCGATG
The DNA here is from genome assembly GCA_964495185.1 of uncultured Rickettsiales bacterium. Lineage (GTDB taxonomy): Bacteria > Pseudomonadota > Alphaproteobacteria > Rickettsiales > SXRF01 > CAZBUX01. The sequence continues at coordinate 3,064 of CAZBUX010000102.1, forward strand.
CTGGTTAAAAAACTGACAGGAGAATAGTCAGTTTCGCAGGGTTTGAAAGAAAATTTTGAGCAAATCCCCGCATTCCTGCCCGCCGATGTCGCCGTATACCTCCGGCTTGTGATGGCAGGTGGGGTGGGAATAGACGCGGGCGCCGTGCTCGACGCCGCCGCCCTTTTCGTCTGGCGCCCCGAAATAGAGTCTGCGGATGCGGGCGAAGCTGATAGCGGTGGCGCACATGGCGCAAGGCTCAAGCGTCACATAGAGGTCGCAATCGGTGAGTCTGGGGGTGGCAAGCGCCTCGCAGGCGGCGCGGATGGCGAGCAGCTCGGCGTGTCCGGTGGGATCGTTTGCCGCCTCCACGCGGTTATGGGCGCTGGCGATGATCTTGCCGTCTTTCACGATCACAGCACCCACCGGCACCTCGCCCAGCGCGGACGCGCGGCGGGCTTCTTCCAGCGCGAGCTGCATGAAGGGGCTGGGCGACTGCATTGCTATTTCTTGCGGAAGGATTCGAGCGAGATGATTTCGGCCGAAGCGTTGCCAAGGTCGTTTTCCACCGACGAGGCCTGCACGGCCATATCTTCCGTGCCGGTGAGCATGGTTTCGACGGCGTCCATATTCTGGAACTGCAGGCCGAACTTGACGGAAGGATCAGCAAAGGCGGTGAGCGCCGCAAACGGCACGACCAGCTTTTCGGGCACGCCTGAAAACGACAGTGTCACCTGAAACTGCGCTTCCTCGACTTTGAAATCCCAGAACTGGTGCTGCAGCACGATGGTGATTTCTTTGGGGTATTTGCTCTTCAGCGTTTCCGACATACGCACGCCCGGAAAGGTCGTGTCGAACGAAACGTAAAAATGATGATCGCCCGGCAGCCCCGATGCCGACACGCGCCGCAGCACGTCGCGCACGACGCCGCGCATGGCGAGGTCGATAAGCACGGGATACTGAAGGAACTGTTCGGTCATGGGCTTATTCTAAATCAAGTTTAGGCAAATGTATCGCGGATTATTTTCAAAATTCCCCAAAATAAAGCGGGGTATGTTTCTGTTACCCGGCACATACCCCAAAGCCGTGTTACGAGCTAGAGCCCGCGTGTGCCGTTAGGCAGCGACGCGAACTGCAACGACGGTGTTGTCGTTAGCTGCAACAAATGCCTGATTGTCGTTGGCATTTAAACGTTGACCCGGTAACGGCGGAATCATGCCGGGCAAAAACAGGTTCTTTACCACGTTTGTCGAAGCTATTCGCCCCCATAAGGCCGGGTGTTAAGGCGGCAGGTAAATCTCCCTGTACCCTATTACCCAATTTGATGGTGGAGGCGCCGGGTACTGCCCCCGGGTCCAAATCGCTTATTCCAAACTGCGTTTATCGCCATAGTCACCGAAGTGACAGCCATATTATAGGGCGGCTTACAGGGTTTGTGAAGGGGTATAAACACCCCAGCCAGACAGAATTACCTGTTTTTCTTAGGCATCATACCTTGGATCGCGGCATCGACGGCACGAACCGCTTCCTGCGCCTGGCGCTTGTATTCAGGCGGTTTTCCGCCTTTTTCCACCGCCATCGCTTCCGCGAGGAGGTCGGTATAGGGCTTGGTGTAAGGCACATTTTTATAAGCCGCCGTAACCATTGCCAGCATCTGGTCGGCCATGCCTGCCTCCGCAAGCAGTATCTCCGCCAGAGGAGCGATGCGAGGCACACTTGCCGGGCCGGGCATGCTAAGCAGCGCCGTAAGCAGGAGGTTCTCGAAAGCACCCGCCGGCCCTGTCGATCGCATCGTTTCGAGCATGATGTGGCGCGCTTCCGCGGCAAGCAGAGCAGTTTCAAGCGCCTCATGATTTGCTGCGCTTTCGATGACTCCCATACGGCAGAACTGTGCCCGCGCGTCCATGGCGGCGTTCAGTACGCCAGCGAATTTCGGCAGCGCTTCCTTACGCGCTTTAGGCCTGGCAACGGGCATCGTTTATCTCCTTGCAAAATCGCCGGAATCATAGCATCCGCAGTTAATACCGCATATGAAGATTCGGTTACAAATCAGCCCGAAGCGGCAAGCACCCTGTTTATCACTGTTTTTGCCAGATTTTCCCCACCTAGCCGGTGGGTGGTGCCGATGCCCCCGGGGTTGAGCACGTTCCACTCCAGAAACCACGGCCATGCGATGTCCAGACCGACATAATACGCACCCTTATCAAGCAGATAGCGCCCGATGCCCTCACAGGCCGTGCGTTCTTCGGGAAGCAGGTTGCAGAGCGTCGCTTCAGCTTCCTGGTGCAGATTGCCGCGGTGGTCAATGGTGGCCATCTTCTTATATTGCCCGATCACCTCGCCGCCCGCGATCAGCACGCGCTTCTCACCGTCCGCCACTTCCGGCACGTAGCGCTGGAGCAGGCAGTAGCGCGCGCCGTCATGGCCGGTCATGGTCTGGAGAATGACGCGGGCGTTGCTGTCGCCCTGTTTCAGCTTGAACACGTCGCGCCCTAAACTCTCCCCGGCGGGCTTCACGATCCAGTCGCCGCCGGTCTGGTAGATACGCCACAAATCGGCGAAGCTCGCGGAGATATGTGTCTCGGGATAGCGTATCGCCCCTGAAAGACCGTCCTGCGATATTTTGCTGTGCAGGAAAAATAGCGCATCCGGCGAGTTGATCACACGTATCCTCTGCGCCAGCAGCTTGAGTAGTTGTATCTTATCGAGGAACGTTTCCCTCCGCCCGAGCCCCAGCACCCACACCACGTCGAACGCCGCCATCGGGCTTTGCGCAAACCCTAGCCCCTCCAGCGACTGATCCACCACCAATGGCTCGGTCACCATCGCCAGCTCGGCGACCGTCTCACCGTTATGGCAGGCAAGGCTGTCGGTGAACGCGAAGGCGGGCGCGTGGCCGAGCGCAAGCGCCGCGTTGGCGAGATAGAAGCGGTTTTCCGCTTTCGCCAGCAGCATCTGGCGGTTGATGAGGAAACAAATTTTCATGGACAATTATTTTATTAATGTAATTACTAACCCGAGCAACGAATAAGGATAGTAATGCCACTTACGCCCCAACAGGAAGCGGAAATCACCGCGCAGCGCGCCGCCACGCAGACCACCCGCCGGGAAATCGCCCCGGCGCTGGAAGAAATTCTCTATCAGGCGCTGCCGGTGCTCGACCACGGTTTCGTGCGTGTCATCGATTATATGGGCACGGATTCAGCCATCGTGCAGGCCGCCCGCGTATCGTATGGGCGCGGGACCAAAAAAGTCAACGAAGACGCAGGCTTGATCAATTATCTCCTGCGCCACCGCCATACCACGCCGTTCGAGATGTGCGAGATCAAGTTCCACATCAA
>CAZBUX010000103.1:0-6312 GCA_964495185.1 uncultured Rickettsiales bacterium
GGCTCGATTACCAGCGCGTTGACGATCTCAAGGACGCTACTTTCCTCCTCAATGTCGGTTTCGGCAGCGAGGAGCAGACGACACAGGATTTCGACATGTTGCTGCGCGCCGCGAAATCGCTCGGCCTGCCCATGCTCTGCCTCAATCCCGATATGGAAGTGGTGAAGCAGACCGGTGAGCGTTTCCCCTGCGCGGGCGTGCTGGCCAAAGCCTACCAGCGGCTTGGCGGCGAGGTGACATGGTTCGGCAAGCCCTACGCCGCGATTTACGACCATTGCAAAATATGGCTCGGCGATACGCCCAAATCCCGTATCCTCGCGGTGGGCGACAGTCTTGAAACCGACATCGCCGGGGCGGTGGCCTACGGCATCGATTCGATGCTCGTCACCGGCGGTATCCTGAAAAAACACACGCCCGCGCAACTTGAGGCGCTCTGCGCCGAATCCGGCATCCGCCCGCGCTATATCGCGCCGTCGCTGGCGTGGTAGCTTAATTTTCCGCGTTCAACTGAGCGTCGATGAATTTCAGGGTTTCCGGGCTGTTCCAGTCGAGCGGGCCGGAGGCGCGGGCGATTTCCCGGCCTTTGGCGTCGATGAAGATCGTACCCGGCAGGCCTTTGAGCTTATATTCCTTGAACATTCCCATATTCGCGTCGAGCATCGGCATCAGGTAGATGATGTTGTTGGCGCGGTAGAATTCCTTCACGGTTTTGATGCCGGTGGTGTCGAGCGAGAGGGGGGCGATGGTCAGGCCTTTGCCAGCGTAGGTGGAGCTGATCGTGTCGATATCGCGGATTTCGTCGATGCAGGGCAGGCACCAGCTCGCCCAGAAATGCAGGACGGTCAGCTTATTTTTGAGGGGATTCAGCGTTTGCAGCCTGCCGCCTTTGTCCTGATATTCGATGATCTCGGTGATGGGGGTAGGGGTTTCCCCGATTTCCAGCCCGACATGCATCTGCGCCACAGCGCCCGAAAGCGGGCTAACCGCCATGAGGACAGCGAGAAAAACCATTCTTGATCTTGCCAACATACGGAAATTCCTTGTATGGATAGTGGCTATCCCGAGGGTGCGTTATGAAAGACCGAGTGAAAGTCTCAACTACACGTAAAAAAACCGGAAAACAAGCCAATCCTATGTGGGGCGGGCAGTTTTCCCACGCGCCTGCGGAAGTGCTGGCGAAGATCAATAATTCCATCGGCTTCGACAAGGCGCTCTACCGTCAGGATATACGCGGCTCGGTGGCTCATGCGCGCATGCTCGCGAAACAGAAAATCATTACCGAGGCCGACGCAAAAGCCATCGTCGCCGGGCTTGGCCGCATCCTCAAAAAAATCGACTCCGGCGCGTTCGAGTTCAAGGAGTCGCTTGAGGACATCCACATGAATATCGAAGCGGCACTGAAAGATGATATCGGCGAAGCGGCGGGCAGGCTGCATACCGCCCGCTCGCGCAACGACCAGGTGGCCACCGGCTTCCGCCTTTATGTGCGCGACGCGCTTGATGCGCTGGACGACGAAATGAAGGCGTTGCAGCGCGAACTCATCGCCCGCGCCGAAGAACACCACGCCACGCTCATGCCCGGCTTCACCCACCTGCAAACCGCGCAGCCGGTTACGCTTGGCCATCATCTGCTTGCTTACGTCGAAATGATCGGGCGCGACCGCTCGCGCCTTGCCGACGCGCGGGCGCGCATGAACGAATCGCCGCTCGGAGCCGCAGCGCTCGCAGGTACGTCGTTTCCCATCGACCGCGCGTTTGCCGCGAAAGAGCTTGGGTTCGAGCGTCCCATGGCCAATTCGCTCGACGCCGTGTCAGACCGCGATTTCGCGCTGGAATTTTTATCGCTGGCGTCGATCGCCGCCGTGCATTTATCGCGGCTGGCAGAGGAAATGGTGTTGTGGTCGAGCGCGCAGTTCGGCTTCATCCGTTTTTCCGACCGGTATTCCACCGGCAGCTCGATCATGCCGCAGAAGCGCAATCCCGACGCCGCCGAGCTGGTGCGCGGCAAATCCGGGCGCGTGTTCGGCAACCTCATCGCGCTGCTTACGGTGATGAAGGCGCTCCCGCTTGCCTATAACAAGGACATGCAGGAAGACAAGGAACCCGTGTTCGATACGGTCGACAACCTCATGCTCTGCGTGCAGGCCACCGCCGGGATGGTCGCCGATTTCACCGTCGACAAAACGCGCATGGCCGATGCCGCGGGCGCGGGCTACGCCACCGCCACCGATCTTGCCGACTGGCTGGTACGCGAGCTGAAAATGCCGTTCCGTAATGCGCATCATGTGACGGCCACGCTCGTGAAGCTTGCTGCTTCTAAGAAAAAGCCGCTGGAAGCGCTGTCGCTGGAAGATATGCAATCGGTGGAACCGAAAATCACCAAAGCGGTGTTCGCCGTGCTACCGCCCGCCCATTCCGCCGCCAGCCGTGTGAGTTTCGGCGGCACATCGCCCGCAAACGTGAAAAAAGCCGTGGCTGCCGCGAAGAAGAGGTTTTTATGATGCGCTCAGTATTGCAGGCATTGCTTGCTGTAACGCTTCTATGTGGCGTCACCGCTTGCGGCACCAAGGGCAAACTCAAAACTCCGTCGCAGATCGAGGCGGATGAAGCAAAAAAAGCGCGTAAAGCGCAGAAGAAGGAAGCGCGCAAAGCGCCGGCTGAAGCCGTCGAAGAAGTTCCGGCTGAAGGAGAAAAATAGTGGATCATTTTCACTATAAGGACGGCCTCTACCACGCCGAGGGCGTAGCGCTCGACCGCCTCGCGCAGGAAATCGGCACGCCGTTTTATTGCTATTCCACCGCCACGCTGGAGCGCCACTACAACATCTTCTCCGGTCATTTTTCCGGGATGGACACGAAAATCTGCTTCGCGGTAAAGGCCAACGGCAACCTTGCCGTGCTTAAAACCCTTGCAAAGCTCGGTTGCGGCGCCGATGTGGTTTCCGAAGGCGAAATCCGCCTTGCGCTGGCGGCGGGCGTGAAGCCGTCCGATATCGTGTTTTCCGGCGTAGGAAAAACCGCGTCGGAAATGGCGTTCGCGCTGTCGAAAAATATTTTCCAGTTCAACGTCGAATCCATCCCCGAACTGCAACTGCTGAACGACACCGCGCTTGCGCATAAAACCAGGGCGAACATCGCCATCCGCGTCAATCCCGACGTCGATCCTAAAACCCATGCGAAAATTTCCACCGGCCAGAAGGAAAGCAAGTTCGGTGTGGCCATGTCGCAGGCGCTGCCGCTGTATAAGCAGGCTGCGTCGCTGCCGGGCATAGCGGTGCAGGGCGTGTCGGTGCATATCGGTTCGCAGCTTACGAAGCTTGAGCCTTTCGCGCAGGCGTTTGCGCGGGTGCGCGAATTCGTCGGCGAGCTTCGCGCGGCGGGCATCGCCATCAAGGTCGTCGATCTCGGTGGCGGGCTTGGCATTCCCTACGGGCAGGACGAACCGCCGCTGCCGGAAGCCTACGCGGATATCGTGAAGCGTGAAGTCGGCGATCTCGGCTGCAAGCTGGTATTCGAGCCGGGCAGGGTACTGGTGGGCAACGCGGGCATTCTCGTCACGCGCGTGATTTATGTGAAGCAGAGCGAAACCCGCACCATCATTATCGTCGATGCCGCCATGAACGACCTGATCCGCCCCACGCTCTACGAAGCGTGGCACGACATCGTGCATGTACGCCCCCCTGAAAACGCCGCCACGGAACTCGCCGACGTCGTCGGCCCCGTCTGTGAAACCGGCGACATCTTCGCCGAGCAGCGCCTGATGAAACTCCCCAAGGCGGGCGACCTCCTCGCGCTGCGCTCCGCCGGGGCGTATGGCGCCTGCATGGCGTCCACCTATAACGCGAGGCCCCTGGTTCCCGAAATCATGGTAAACGGCGGCGAATACGCCGTGGTCCGCGCACGGCAGAGCTATGAGGATTTAATCGGGCGGGATACGCTGCCGGAGTGGCTTTAATCCACTGTAATATAATCATTTTATAAAATTCATATAATTGTCACACTAAAATTCCCTAAGCCTTCGCTATATTACAGCAATTACGAACAAAAGGGATATCGTCATGGCTATTACGAAAGAAGATTTAACCGAGGCTGTCAAAAGGCTCACTGATCCCAAGCGCAGGGTTGAGATTGGCAGCGGCGATAAAAACGTGGCAATTGCCATTCACAGGGCGGGAGATAGTGTTCAAGGCTCGGTAACTTCCGCAGCGACTTTGATCCTTGATGCTTTTGAGGCAAAGGACACGAAAATAGGATTAAAAGTGGTGCAGGTTCCCGGCGATCTGCAGAAGGAGGGGTGGTTTTATGGCCCGATTCCCGATATTGAGGCTGCGGTCGATTTTGTCAGAAATAATGGCGACAGGCTCATTGAGCAGGTTTTAAAGGAACAAGCGCAGAAGACGCAGGTTCGTTCCGAGAAAAAAGGGCCTACGCCTCCTTGGACACAACGCCAATAAACGGCAATTCCCGATAATAATTCGCGTAATCCAGCCCGTATCCCACCACGAATTTATCTGGGATGGTGAAGCCGACGTAATCCGCCTTCACCTCGGTTTTTAGCTTGCCGGGTTTTTCCAGAAGCACGGCGACGTTCACCGATTTGGCGTTGCGTTCCTTCATCAAATTACGCGCAAACGCCAGCGTGCGGCCCGATTCTAAAATATCGTCGATGAGGAGTACGTCGCGGCCTTCGGGCGATTCGGTCATGTCGCGCACGATGCGTACAGTGCCGGAGGATTCGGTGGCAGTGCCGTAGCTCGAAAGCGTGAGGAAATCCACCTGCGGTTTGACGCCGGTGGCATGCAGGGCGCGGATGAGGTCGGCGGCGAATACGAAGCTGCCGCGCAGGATGGCGACGATCAATACATCTTTGGGCAGGGTTTTAGCGATCTGGTTGGCGAGGATCGACACGCGCCCTGCGATCTGCTCGGTGGGGTACAGCACTTCGATGGTGGGGCGCGCGCCGGTCATTTACGGTTTACGCCGGAGCGCAAGCTCCATGGAATTGCCCATTTCCACCACAAAGCGGTCGGCGCGGGTGAACTGCACGCCAAGCGGCCCGGTGGTAAACGGCATGTTTTTTCCGGCTTCGAGCGTGGTGCCCGCCTCGCTGAAATCCCAGAATTGCAGGGCGTTGCCTTCCTTGTCGACTACAGTGACGCGCAGGATGGGAACGGATTGCAGCTCGTCGGTGGTGTTGATGACCTTGCCGCTGATTTCATACGAGGCTTTTTTATCATTCATCTGCTTGAACATATTGACCTCGGCGAGCGCCAGCCCGTCGCTGGACGGCAGGCCGAACAGGCCGGGCCTGATAAGCAGCAGCGCGAGCGCGGCGGCGATGGCGGCGGCGGTAATCACGCCGATCTTCAGCGCGAGAGGGGCCGGTTTTTTCTGGACGACGGGGACGTTGGAGCCTTCGGGGATCGGCTTGGGCTTGACGTTCACCTGTTCGATGAGCTGGTCGAGGTCGGGCATGGGCATGGCGCCTGCGGGCAGGCTCGCATGCCAGCTATGCTTGCACTGGGCGCAACGCACCGTGCGGCCACCGACACCGATGGCCTGATCGGGCACGAGGTAGCGCGTGTTGCATTCAGGGCACTGTAAAATCATAGATTGCGATCATCCGGTTGCGCTATGCGATATGATGTAGCATATCTCGTATATATCGAAAAGGAAAACCATGATCACCTTCGAGCACGTGGCGATGGAATACCTGCCGGGGCAGGAGATACTCAGCGACGTATCGCTGACGCTCGATGCTGGCTCGTTCCATTTTTTAACCGGCCCGAGCGGTACCGGCAAAAGTTCGCTGCTTTCGCTGCTCTGGCTCCAGCGCCGGGCCACGCGCGGGCACATCCACATGTTCGGCGAGGAAGTCACCCGCCTGCCGCGCTCCGAGCTTCCGCGCCTTCGCCGCCGCGTGGGCATCGTGCTGCAGGATTACCGTTTGCTCGACCATCTCACCGTGGCGCAGAACGTGGCGCTGCCGCTGAAAGTGGCGGGCGAGAAGCCGGAAGCGATCGGCCCCAAGGTCGACGAGCTGCTCTCATGGATCGGGCTGATGGATTGCCGCAACGCGCGCCCGGCCACGCTTTCGGGTGGGCAGAAGCAGCGCACCGCCATCGCGCGCGCGGTCATCACCAAGCCCGATTTACTGCTCGCCGACGAGCCCACCGGCAATCTCGATTCCGAGCTTGCGCTTAAATTCATGTATCTCTTTGAAGCCCTGAATCAGGCGGGCACTACCGTGCTGGTCGCTACCCACGACGAGCAACTTATCGCGCAGTTCGATTACCCGACGTTGCGGCTGAAA
>CAZBUX010000104.1:0-3172 GCA_964495185.1 uncultured Rickettsiales bacterium
ACCTGCACGCCGACGCGCTCCAGATCGCGCGCCCATTTGATGTTTGCTTCTTCGTCGAAACGTGCTTTCAGCTCAATCAGCGCGGTGACGGATTTTCCCGCCTCGGCGGCGGCGATGAGCGCCTTGGCGATGGGAGAATCCTGGCTGGTGCGGTAGAGCATCTGCTTGATCGACACGACGTTCGGATCGGCGGCGGCTTGTTTCAGGAATTGCACGACGACGTCGAAACTTTCGAACGGGTGGTGGACGACGATGTCCTTCGCCGCGATAGCCGCGAAGCAATCGCCGCCGTAATCGTCGATGCGCTCGGGGAAGCGCACGGCGAAGGGAGGATAACGGAGTTCGGCGGGGGCGTGCTCGTAGAGTTCGCGCAAGTTGGCGAGTCCGAGCATGCCGGTGACCTCGATGACGTCGGTGAGCGCGATCTGCATCTGGTCGGAGACGAACTGCACGAGGTGGCGCGGGGCGGGCGCGGCGAATTTTACCTGTATGACGGCGCCTCGGCGGCGGCGTTTTACGGCGCGCTCGAAGTTGCGGACGAAATCCTCCCCTTCCTCTTCCATCTCCAGCTCGCTGTCGCGGATGATGCGGAAAAGCGCCGAGCCTAATTTGCGGAAACCCGGCATGAGCGCGCCGAGATAAAGGTCGATGGCGTCTTCGAGCATGACGAAGCGCCGCCTTTTCCCAGGCAGGGGAATGAAGCGCTTCAGCGTGGCGGGCAGGGGCACTATGGCGATTTGCTCTTTGCTTGAGTCTCCGATGCCGAGCTGGAAAATAAGTGCGAGGCCGAGATTTGGCAGGAACGGAAACGGATGCGCGGGGTCGATGGCGATGGGGGTCAGCACCGGGAAAATATTGTCGAGGAAATATTGCTCGAGGAAATCGCGCTCCTTGTGCTCCATCTCGTCGGGACGCAGCACGGCGACATCGGCGGCGCGCAGCTTGTCGCGCAGCTCCAGCCAGCATTCATGCTGGCTTTGCACCATATTCGAGACGGCGCGGTCGATGAGTTCGAGCTCCTGCAGGGGAGATAATCCGTCGATGCTGCGCCTGGTGACGCCCTGTTGCACGTAATCTTTCAGGCCCGCCACGCGCACCATGTAGAATTCGTCGAGGTTGGACGATGAGATGCTCAGGAAATGCAGCCGCTCCATCAGTGGATTATGCGGGTTCTGCGCTTCTTCCAGCACGCGCTGGTTGAACGCCAGCCACGACGTCTCGCGGTTGATGAAACGCTCCTGGGAGGTGGCGAGGATAGATTCGGTAGGTTTGGTCATGATGATTTATAAGCCTAGCCCTTCATTATAGCTTGGCAACACTTTATGGTGTGTTAAAAAGGGGGTAATGCAAAAAACCCTTTATATTCTAAGGCATGCCAAGGCCGAAGCCGCGCTTTCCGGTCAGGACGACCATGCGCGGGCGCTGGAGGCGCAGGGCGTTGCCGAAGCGGGCGCGCTCGGGGAGTACCTCGCCAAACGTAAAATAAGCCCGGACGCGGTGATCTGCTCGACCTCGGCGCGCACGCGGCAGACGCTGGAACTGCTCGGCCTGCAAGCCGGAAACGTGGCGTATGACGATAAACTTTACCTCGCTTCGGCGAAGCAACTGGTGCAGGTGGTGGCGGGATTGCCCGAGGGCGCGGCGTCGGTGATGCTGGTCGGCCATAATCCGGGGCTGCATTCGCTGTGCCTGATGCTGGCGGGTGAGGGGAAGCCGCACCTCATCTCGCAGATGGCGACCGCGTTTCCCCCGTGCGCGATGGCGACGATTACGTTTAATGCCGGTTCATGGAATGATGCGGCGCCGGGCGAGGGCACGCTTGCCGATTTCGTGGTGCCTGCGCTCGCGGGGGCGTGAGGCGTTAGCGGTAGTTGTCGGGATCAGAATTTCCCATAGACCGCATGGAATCACCAGCGCCCCTGCCGGAGCCTTTGTGCGGCAGTCCGTTCCATAATTCCTTGTCCACTTCGCCGGCGATGCGGCGGCGCATGATTTTATCCAGCTCGCCGCCCGCAGGCACGCCTTTATCACTGAGCGAGGCCTTTTTTTCATTCAACCGTTTGTCCGTCGCGGCGTTTGCGAGCTTATCGAGGAACCCGGGTTGCGCGGGGTCGATACAAACAAACGCGGCAGCTTGATCCGGCTCCTTCCATTGCACGCCCGCCGTGGTTAAACTCTCAAGACCGCTTTGGGAGCAAAGCCCGGAGTTCCGGTGAGTGAAAACCCCATCGGGGCTACATGCCATGTCGCCGGATACGAGCTCCTGCAACAGCTTTTTCGCGCCGGTTTTTTCCATCATGCGGGCGATTTTTTCCACGTGCGAAGTTTGCCCGAGATTACGGTACACCGGCAGCGCGGACAGGAACTTCGTCAGGTCCTCGCGGTTACGTGGTTCTTTGAGATCGAGTACAAAGGTCATAGGGCCTCCTGCGACGCCGTTAGCGTCCGTTCCTTATCAGCGGGTGCGCGCTGAACTATTAGAGTTTGGGCGCAATAGCTTGTCGTTTTTTTCTACATAGCTGGCAAACAATCTGGTTTGTTCGCTCTTACTTGTGGGTTGCTCTACCACGTCTTTGCTTAAATCATTTACCATATCCTTAAAAGCTGCGGCCTCTACCAAAGCCTTGCGGAATTTCGCACTGGCGGGGTTGGTAATAATAAATCGCATATCTTCGTCGACAACCATGAATTCGCCGAACTTATCCAGCCCTGATAATCTTAATGCGTCTAAAAAATTCGCGCGCCGCTCTACTAACCCTTCATATCCATCGGAAATAACCTGCGTGCCGTCCTTGCTGACCGTAAACGGCACATTCGTGGCTTTCCATGCTAAATCTGCGATGGTTTGCAGTTCCTTTTCTACCGATTTACGCAGCTTTTTAATTTCGGAAATATGTTCCGTCAGTGTGGGCTTGGTCATGGCAATCCTCGTGATTGATTAAGGAATATAAAGAGATTAGCAAAAGATGACTGCTTGGAATATGAAGATTGCGTGACAATAGGGAGGCGCCTAACACGCTGAGATATAAGCCAGACAGCCTGTAAGCCGGGTTCTGTCGAGAATGATCATTCATCTGGGATGATGGTTGCCCATCACCTCGCGCGACCTACCCGGAACGTATAGTGCTTAAGCGCACACGTCCCCTATTTGGTCTTGCTCCCGGCGGGGTTT
>CAZBUX010000104.1:3182-6291 GCA_964495185.1 uncultured Rickettsiales bacterium
CTTCTGTTACCAGAAGCGCGGTGCGCTCTTACCGCACCTTTTCACCCTTACCTGCTTGCGCAGGCGGTATATTCTCTGTGGCACTTTCCCTAAAGTCGCCCCCGGCGGGTGTTACCCGCCACCGTGCTTAAGTGGAGCCCGGACTTTCCTCCAACCTTGCGGTCAGCGATCATTCGGCTGTCTGGCTCTTATAGAGTATAGAGTTCAGGGTGTAGAGTCTAGGAGGGTTTTCAGGAGGGCGGCGCACTTCGCATCCCATTGGCCGGACAGGTTTTTCTGGCAGAAATGGCGCTGAAATGCGGTGATGGCTTTGGGCAGGTCGGAGGTGTCGTAGCCGTATTGCTGGAGGAGGATTGGGGACTCGGGAGCGGGGAGTGATGAGGTTTTGAATCCCGAATCCCCACTCCCGAATCCCGCTTCCTGCGGCCACAGCCCGATGCCGTTTCTGGCCAGTAATTCCCAATCGAAACGTTCACCCGGATCTTCTTTACGCAGCGGCGCGATGTCGGAATGGGCGACGACGTTGCGGGCGGGGATGTTGTGGCGCGAGAGGATTTCCTTGCACAGTGAAATGACGGATTGCATTTGTGCGTCGGGAAAATCGCGGTAGCCGAACTCATGGCCGGGATTCACGATCTCGATGCCGATGGAGCGCTGGTTGATGTTGGTGTTTCCGCGCCACGCGCTTTTGCCGGCGTGCCACGCCCGCTCGGATTCTTCCACGAGGCGATAGACGCTGCCGTCTTCGTCGACGACGTAGTGGGCGCTGACTTTGGCTTGTGGGTCGCGAAGGCGGGTGATGGCTTCCTGTGCGGTTTTCATGCCGGTGTAATGCAGCACGAGCATGTCGACGGCGTGGCCGTCGCGCGTGTCGAAATTGGGGGAGGGCAGGAGGGTGATGTTCATGTCGGTTCGCCGATGATGGCCAGTTTAGGCCTTCTTATCACGATTACGGCCACCCCGGCACTGGTGAGCAGGCCGCCGGTGACGATGCGCAGCGTCAGCGGCTCGCCGAGGAAAACGTAGCCGCAGAGTATGGCGAATACCGGCGTGAGCAGCGAAAACGGCGTGACCTGCGATACGTCGTTGCGCGCGAGCAGGTAGTACCACAGGCCGTAGGCGACGATGGTGGAGGCGATGACGGTGTAGGCCACGCCCGCGAGCGCTGCGGGCGGCGCATCCGGCAGCAGCAGCCAGCCGTTCGGTTCGAAGATGAGAGAAAGGCCAAGCAGCACCGGCACGGAAAACAGCGACATCCACGCCAGCAGCGACATGGCCGGAACGCCTTTGAGCTTCTTGATGAGGATATTGCAGATCGACCAGAACAGCGAGCAAAGCATGGCGATGAGGAACGCCGAAGTGTGCTCGGTGATATTGGGCGTGCCCGCGATGACGGCGATGCCCGCAAACGCGGTCATGATGCCGCCGACTCGCCATGCGCCGATCTTGTCGCCGAAGAAAAAGACGCCAAGCAGGCAGGAAAACGGCACGCCGATTTGCCCCACAAGCGCGCTGGTGGAAACGTCCAGCCCCATGTGCAGCGACATGAAAAACAGCGAGAATTGCAGGGCGCTGAAGGTGGCGAGCGGTACGATGGCTTTCATCTCGGCGCGGGTGGGGCGCGGCACGAAGGGAAGCAGGAGCGCGGCCACCAGCATGAAACGCAGGCCGGTGACGAAAAACGGCGGGAAATACGCCACGCTGTATTTCGCCGCCACGAAATTGCTGCCCCAGATGGCGGAGGTGAGAATGGCGAAGAAGGCGTAGCGGGTGGGCATGGATGTGCTTTGCGATGGGTGCTTTGTGCTTTGTAAGTAAGTCAACCGGGCGCAAAGCACAACACAGAAAGCGTAAGACTACGCCGCGCGGCGTGACAGCGCGTTATAAGCGTGATTGATTTCCGAAGTGCGGAGTTTCAGCACCATCGCTATTTCGGGTGTGATGGTTTCGGCGGTGAAGCGGTCGGGGTGGTAGCGGCGCATGAGGTCGTGGTAGCGCTTCTTGAGCGCGCGGGCGCTGGTTTTCCTGCCGACGCCGAGAATGCGGCGCGGATCGGCTTTCAGGCAGTAATGATCGCGAAGCCGCGTGTAGTCGCCCGCGGTTATGCCAAGCACATGGGCGATTTTCGCCAGCGTGCGCTCGGTGGCGGGGCTGACGTCGCCATCGGCGGATGCGATGGAAAACAGGCGATCGAGCAGCGACATGAACAGCGCCGACTGGCCGGGAAACGCGAACTTGACCTGCGTGGCGTAATGCTCGGTGGGCACGGGGTTCTCGCAGGCGAGGATGAACAGCGAGCGCAGCTTGCCGCAGATGCCGCCCGAAAGCGGGAAAGCGGCGCGGAAAGCGGCGTATTTGCCGCGCGTGAGGCCGCCGCCCTCGCAGGCTACGCGCGCCGAAAGCGCGATCACCGCATAGGTGAAGGAGAGTTCCTTGAAGGGCAGGTCGGTAGGGGCTGCGCGGGTGGCGGCTTCGTCGGAGAGATGCTGCACGGCAGGCGAGGTCCAGCCGTAGAGGCGATAACGTATGCCGGCAAACAGGCGTTTGGGCAGGGCGTTTCGTGTGGGTTTTTGCAGCAAGAATCTACCCCCGGTGGTTTAGCGGAGTATAGCGGCCACTATATGTATTGTCATCCCGAACTTGTTTCGCTCGCAATGACGGCTGGTATTACTTGTCCCCGCGGATCTGCTGGCTGGCGACGGGCATCAGGCGATCCATCTCGGCGAGGATTTCCCCGGCGGTGAGTTTGATGGCGGCGCGCGAAAAATCGCTGAGGATTTTTTCGACGATGTCGTTGTTGCCGGCGCTTTCGAAATCGGAAGCTACGACGTCTTTAGCGTATTGCTCGGCATCGTCTCCCGACTTGCCAAGCTTAGCCGCAGCCCACAGGCCGAGCAGCTTGTTGCGGCGAACGGTGACCTTGAAGGTCAGTTCTTCGTCGTGGGCGAATTTGCGCTCAAAACCTTTTTCGCGGTCGTCGAAAGTGCTCATGGGGCTCCTTTTTGGGTTATTTATTTGGTCAGAAGGGGTATATAGGGGGTTTTTTCCGATACTGCAATATTGCAGTGGCCGATTTTATCCTTTAAGAAGGGGGGATGAGACACCAACA
>CAZBUX010000105.1:0-6286 GCA_964495185.1 uncultured Rickettsiales bacterium
GCCATCCTGGTTGATGGCGATATCATGATTCCTAAGTTGATTCGGGGTGATCGTCAGGGTTTTCAACGTTTCATGTGAAAGACGCAGTTGATCGTGTTTCCCGTTAAACAGTTTCTGCCTTTCGGTGCCGACACAACCAATAGCGATGCCTTTTGCTGTTAAGCGGAGGTCGGCATTATCGGGGCGGAGGCTCAGGCGGTACTCGGAACGCGAGGTAAACATACGGTAGGGTTCACTGGTGCCGTGCGTGATCAGGTCGTCGATCATAACACCTATATAAGCATCTGATCTGTCAATTATAAATGGATTTGCGCCGGAAGCGGCCAAAGCAGCGTTCAGCCCGGCTACGATACCTTGTCCGGCAGCTTCCTCATAGCCCGTAGTGCCATTGATCTGGCCGGCGAAATAGAGGCCCTTGACCTTCTTTGTCTCTAATGTCGACTTGAGTTCGCGGGGGTCGACATAGTCATATTCGATGGCATAGCCGGGGCGAATGATACGGACGTTTTCGAGTCCGGGGATGGTCTTCACCAGTTCTAACTGAACGTCCTGTGGGAGCGATGTCGAAATGCCGTTGGGATATACCGTATCGTCGTCGAGGCCTTCCGGCTCAAGGAAAATCTGGTGATTGCCGCGATGGGCGAAACGGACGACTTTATCCTCGATGGAGGGGCAATAGCGTGGGCCGGTGCTTTCGATTTGACCGGAATACATAGGCGCCCGGTGGAGGTTGGCGCGAATGATATCGTGGCCAGCCGGGGTGGTATGGGTGATATAGCAGCTGATCTGCGGGACCGTGATTTCCCTGGTCAAATAGGAGAACGGAGTAGGGGGATTATCACCCGGCTGGGCTTCAAGCCCAGCCCAGTCGATGGTTTTTCCGTCTAGGCGGGGAGGGGTGCCGGTTTTGAGGCGGCCTACCATGAATTCAAGTCTTTTTAATGTGTTGGAAAGGCCAATGGAAGGGGCTTCGCCGACGCGTCCGGCGCGGATCTGGATTTCCCCCATATGCATTACGCCATTGAGGAAAGTGCCCGTGGTAAGGATCACCTTACCGGCGCGCATGGTTTTTCCTGAAGCGGTGACGATTCCCTGAACTTCGTTTTCTGGGCTTACGATAAGGTCTTCCACCGAATCCTCGATGGTTGAAAGCGATGCAAATTCACTTAGTATGGATTGCATCGCCTGACGGTAAAGTTTCCTATCGGCCTGGGCACGCGGGCCACGGACGGCTGGGCCCTTGCTGGCGTTTAGCATCCGGTAATGAATCCCGGCCCGGTCGATGACACGCCCCATAACGCCGTCGAGCGCGTCGATCTCCTTAACCAGCGTACCTTTGGCGATGCCGCCAATGGCCGGGTTGCACGACATTTCACCGACCGTATCGGCTTTCTGTGTGACAAGCGTCGTGCGGGCGCCAAGACGTGCTGAGGCAGCCGCTGCTTCACAGCCGGCATGCCCGCCGCCAATCACGATGACATCAAATTCAAACATCGGTTTCACATGAAACTGGGTATCGCTATAAACCCGCTATTTGCCAATGCAAAAGCGTTTAAACACGACATCCAATACATCATCGACGACGATTTTTCCAGTGATTTTACCTATGGAAAGTGCGGCTCTCCGGAGTTCTTCACAGGAAAGCTCCAGCGGAGCCTTGATCGAAAACCGTTCCAGGTGCGAAAGCGCCTCCGAAAGCAGGGCGCGGTGGCGTTCGCGGGTGACGATAGCCGGGGTGCGCGAGCTAAAAAACCGCGTCACGCGCTTTTCCAGTTCGCCCAGTAATTCATTGATGCCGTCACCGGTTTTGATGGAAATAAAAACGGTGGAGCCATCGGGATTCTTCTTCTCGATTAAATCGCTCTTATTGACGACGACGATGGCGCCGTCATCGATCTGCGCGTCGCTCGCCGTGTCTTTTTCGGGCCATGTTTTTCCGTCGAACATCACCAGTTTCACATCGGCGTTCGCGGCGCGGTCGACGGCGCGGCGGATGCCTTCGCGTTCCACTTCGTCACCGCTTTCGCGGAGTCCCGCCGTATCGATCAGCGTCACCGGGAATCCACCGATATCAAGATGCGTTTCGATGACGTCGCGCGTGGTGCCCGCATGGTGGGAAACGATGGCGACGTCGCGTCTGGCAATCACATTCATGAGACTGGATTTGCCGACATTCGGCGCGCCCGTGATCACCACCTGCAACCCGTCGCGTATGCGTTCGCCGCGCGTTGCTCCGGCGAGCATCTCCCTCAATGAAATACGGAGTTTTTCGATGTTCGCTTCCGTTTCCGCCAAAACATTTTCTGGAATGTCTTCATCGGGAAAATCGATATAGGCTTCCAGCAACGCCAGCGAATGGATGACGCCTTCGCGCAAGCCCAGATACTCCGAACTGCTTTTACCGTACATCTGACGGAGCGCCTGTTTCTTTTGTTCCGCGGTTTCGGCGTCGATCAGGTCGGCCAGCCCCTCGGCTTCGACCAGGTCCATCTTGCCGTTTAGAAATGCGCGGCGTGTGAATTCGCCCGGTTCGGCGGGGCGCAATCCGGGAATCGAAGAGAGCACCGAAAGCGTTTCGCGGATGACGCCGGGGCTGCCGTGCAGATGCAGTTCCACCACGTCTTCGCCGGTGAAGCTTCGCGGCGCTTTGAAATAGAGGGCAAGGCCTTTGTCGATGACGTCGCCGCTAGCGGGATTTTTGAAACCCGTATACTGAGCGGCATGGGGCAGGGGCGCAATACCCGAAAGCGACGCCAGCGCCGCCAAAGCCTGCCCACCTGAAATCCGCACCACCGCCACCCCGGATTTACCGGGGGCGGTGGCCAGTGCGAAGATGGTATTTTTGCTCGACATAAGCCAAGAGGCGTAACATAACAAACGCGTAAAGGAAACCATGACGCAAGCCATACGCATACACGCTCCCGGCGGCATCGAAGCGCTTGCGCTCGAGGATATCACGCTTGGCGCCCCCGCCGCCGGCGAGGTGCGTGTCCGCCAGACGGCTATCGGCATCAATTTCATCGATATCTACCACCGCAGCGGGTTTTACAAGCTGCCGTCCTACCCCTCCGGTATCGGCATGGAAGCCGCCGGGGTGGTGGAAGCGGCGGGTGAAGGGGCGGGGTTCGCGCCCGGCGACCGCGTGGCATATTGCGGAGGCCCGCTCGGGGCCTATGCCGGTGCGCGTATCATGCCCGCAAAGCAACTGGTGAAGCTGCCGGATAGTGTGACCGACGAAATAGCCGCCGCCGCCATCCTCAAGGGTCTTACCGCCCATTCGCTGCTTAGGCGCACCTTCAGGGTGGAATCGGGCCATACGGTCTTGATCCATGCCGCTGCCGGGGGCGTGGGGCTCATCATGTGCCAGTGGGCGAAGCGCCTGGGTGCTACCGTCATCGCCAGCGTCGGTACGGAAGATAAAGCGTCGCTTGCCAAAGCGCACGGGGCCGACCACGCGGTTTTATACCGCAGCGAGAAAGTTTCTGAACGGGTGAGGGAAATCACCGGCGGCAGGGGCGCGGACGTCGTATACGACTCGGTAGGCGCGGCGACCTTCATGGATTCGCTGGATGCCCTGAAAAAATTCGGGACGATGGTGAGTTTCGGCAACGCCTCCGGCCCGGCGCCCGCCATCGAGCCGCTGGTGCTGTCGAAGAAAGGCTCGCTCTATCTCACGCGCCCCACGCTTCTGCACCATATCGAGGATATCGATTACTACCGCGAAGCCACCGCCGAACTCTTCGCTTTAATAGGGCAGGGCGCGCTCAACATCAGAATCGGCGGCCGCTACAAACTCTCCGAAGCCGGAAAGGCCCACGGCGATCTGGAATCACGCCGGACCAGCGGTTCCCTGCTTTTAATCCCGTAAGAAATAAGCATCGTCATTGCGAGGAGCGAAGCGACGAAGCAATCCAGCTAAAGCGCCATGGGCGCGGCATAGTAACTATACGTGCCATAGATATGGCACACTGGATTGCTTCGCTTGCGCTCGCAATGACGATGAATTTTAATCCCGTAAAAACGCCGCGTCGATGAGCGCCTTGGTATAGGGGCTTTCGGGGGTGGCGAAGAGTTTGGCGGTTTCCGCGTATTCCACCGCCTTGCCCTGCCGCATGACGAGAATGTTGTGGGCGATGGATTTGATCACGCGCAGGTCGTGGCTGATGAACAGGTAGGACAGGCCGTATTTGCTTTGCAGCGATTTGAGCAGGTCGAGGATCTGTGTCTGCACGGTCAGGTCCAGCGCGCTGGTGGGTTCGTCGAGGACGACGAAGTCGGGTTTGAGCACCATGGCGCGGGCGATGGAGATGCGCTGGCGCTGGCCGCCGGAGAATTCATGGGGGTAGCGCGCGGCGATATCCGCCGGAAGCCCGACTTCCTTCAGTATGGCCGCCACGGCGTCGACGCGTCCCGCTTCGTTCATCGTGGGGAAATGCACGCGCAGGCCTTCCTCGACGATCTGCTGGATATTCATGCGCGGGTTTAAGCTCGAAAACGGGTCCTGGAACACGAGCTGCATCTGTTTGCGCAAAGGCCGAAGGGCGCCTGCGGGCAGGGCGCGCAGATCGTTACCGAGGAAAACGATCCTGCCCTCGCTGCGAATTAATCTGAGTAATGCAAACGCCAGCGTCGTCTTGCCCGAGCCGGATTCGCCGACCAGCCCGAGCGTGGCGCCTTTGGGGATGGATACCGAGACTTCGTCCACGGCTTTGACATGGCCCTTCGTGCGCGCGAGCAGGCCTTTTTTGATAGGGAAATAGACTTTCAGCCCTTCGCAGTCGATGAGCGCCTGCCGCGCGGCGGGCAGGGGGACGGCTTCGCCCTTGGGCTCGGAGGCGAGCAGTTTTTGCGTATAGGGGTGTTTCGGGGCGGCGAAAATCTCAGAAACTTTGCCCTGCTCCACGATTTCGCCCTGTTTCATGATCGCCACGCGGTCGGCCATGCGGCGCACCACGGTGAGGTCGTGGGTGATGAACAGGATGGCCATGCCCATGTCGCGCTGCAATTCTTTGAGCAGCTTTAAAATTTTGGTCTGGATGGTGACGTCCACGGCGGTGGTCGGCTCGTCGGCGATCAGCAGGGCGGGTTTGTTGGCGATCGCCATGGCGATCATCATGCGCTGGCGCTCGCCGCCGGAAAGCTGGTGGGGGTAGGCGTCGATGCGGTCCCTGAAATGGGGCAGGCCCACCTGTTCGAGCAGCTCATGGATGCGGGCAAGCCTGCCCGTGGCCGAAAGCGACTGGTGGATGTCGAGCATCTCCCCGATCTGCCGGCCTATGGTGTGGAGCGGGTTTAACGCCGTCATAGGCTCCTGGAAGATCATGGCGGCACGTTTGCCCCGGATCTGGCGTAACGCCTCTGTAGAGGCTCCTATGACCTCGCTGCCGTCGAAACGGATGCTGCCGGTGGTCGTGGCGCTGTCGGGTTGCAGCCCGAGGCAGGAAAGGGCGGTAAGCGACTTGCCCGAGCCGGACTCCCCGACGAGCGCCAGCATTTCGCCCTTTTCGAGAGTGAGCGACACGTTTTTTACCACTTCGGCGGGGCCGAAGCGTAAGCAGAGCTTATCGATGCTAAGCAGGGTCATGCGTGGAAGGTCTTTCTGGGGTCGAAGGCGTCGCGCACGGCTTCGCTGATGAAAATGATCAGCACCAGCATCCCGGCGATGACGGCGAAACCTGTCAGGCCGAGCCACGGCGCGTGGGGGTTGCTTTTACCCTGCAACAATAATTCACCGAGCGACGCCGATCCGGGCGGCAGGCCGAAGCCGAGGAAATCGAGGGTGGTAAGCGCCGTGACGCCCCCGCTCATGAGGAAAGGGATCATGGTCATGGACGCGACCATGGCGTTGGGCAGTACGTGGCGCAGCATGATGCGCCGTTCGGTCACACCCAGCGCCCGCGCGGCCTTCACATAGTCGAAATTGCGGGCGCGCAGGAACTCGGCGCGCACCACGCCGGTTAGCGACATCCACGTAAAGAGCAGCAATATCCCCAGCAGCCACCAGAAATTCGGCGTCACCACCGAAGCGAGGATGATGAGCACGAACAGCTCCGGCAGCCCCGACCATATCTCGATAAACCGCTGGAATACGAGATCGATTTTCCCGCCGAAAGAGCCCTGTACCGCGCCCGCCGTGATGCCGATGATTGAGCTCAGGAAGGTAAGCGCCAGCCCGAACAGCACGGAAATGCGGAAACCGTAGATAAGCCGGGCCAGCACGTCGCGGCCCTGGTCGTCGGTGCCGAGCCAGTTTTCACCTGAGGGGGGGGCGGGGGCGGGGCGGCCG
>CAZBUX010000106.1:0-631 GCA_964495185.1 uncultured Rickettsiales bacterium
GGAGCGGGAGATGCGCGAAGCGGCGACGAACCTTGAGTTTGAAAAGGCCGCAAGGTTGAGGGATGAGGTCAAGCGGTTGAGGGAGATGGAATTGGATACATTGGAAGGCGAGGTCAGCTAGATTTGTTTGACTGCGCCGCATGCCGAATACGCGAATTATCAAGTATTCGCACCAACGCTTCTGCTCGGATGGTAGGCCGGTAGGATAGTCGCGCAGTCTTGCTCTCTACACGGATCGCAAACTGCGGGAGTTCCTTCAAAGCTCTGTTCGTATTGTAGAGCCTCACAAACTCTCCTTCGCGCCTTGTCTGTGCAGAAATTTGCTCGCACGTTGACGTCTCTGCAAGAGCAACAAGAGCCTTGAGCGAACGGTACCCTTCAGAGGCTACAACGCTGGAACCTAGCTTACTTCCACCCTGAAAAACTTCACTTGCTAGCGAATCGACTTTTTCCAAAAAATCGTCCATTCCACTATTGTTTGTAATCAAGACATCAGCAATTTCTGAAGCAAATTGAAGAAGACCATATTGCTTTTGCAGATAGTCCCGGTCAACAAAGGACTTGAAATTAGAAAGTCCAGGGTCCCGCTGGCGTCGGACGTGTCTCTCATATCTGAGCTTCTGATCAGCAG
>CAZBUX010000106.1:641-6100 GCA_964495185.1 uncultured Rickettsiales bacterium
AAACGTACACGGTAGTGAGATTATCTACAGCATCAAAAAGCACACCAAGTTCCTCAGGTGTCCTGAGCCCTGTTACCACAATGAACCGGTCAGGATTTTCTAAGATGCGATCGAAGACTCTGCGAGCCACGATGTCAAAGCCTTTCTCAGCCAAGAAATTCAGCACCTCGTTATCGTCCTTCAGCGACACTCCTTCAATCTGGCATATCTCTCCAAATAGTGAGCTGGCTTCCAAGTGAATGGCGTCGTGCTCTTTTAAAAGATAATTCGCAAGAGTTGTTTTTCCTGCACATTTTTCCCCGATAACGCACACAACCGGCATGCTGGGCTGCAGTGCTAAGCTGAGTTGAGGAGTATACTGGAATTCTACTGCTCGAGTTTCTACAAAAGTTGTAGGTATATTCAAGGCAGCGTTGATCTGATCGTAGTAGTCAAGCAAGGCAGTCAGGGAACGCACCCTGAAATCAAAGTCTAGTGACCGCTCATATTCCATCTTGCCTAGAGCAACACTTTCACCGCTCTGTTCATCTGGTATAAACCAACCGTTAAATGTGCGAGGTGTCAGCCAAGGGTATAGTGGATTCTCCTCGAAATCCGGCGGGCCCAAAGCAACTACCCCGTGGGTCTCGCCATGAAAAAATATTGGCCGGTCATAATTTGGAAGATGAAGGGCGATATCAGACTTCACCACTGCTCTTCTATCGTTTCCTTTAATTCGGAGTTCTCTGTCCAATTCATCGAACGATGTTTCTGAGAACCACTCTTTTGCTCTCAAACCCGGAAAATCAACCTCAGTTTCACTTAGGGCTGTGATCCGTATTGAAGTGTCCTCGATAAAGAAAGGGCTTCTTTTCCCAAACTCTTGACTTACAATGTGGACTCCTCTTTCAAGTAGGTTTGCAGTATCCCCCGAGTAATCTTCATCATAGGGCTCCTGATTTCCTTTGTAGTAACCAAGTTGATATCCTCTCTCCGAGAATGAAAGTCTTGCCTGAAGCAACTTATCTGAACTAGATGTATAAAAGTTCAGTTTTATGAATCTTCGGAATGTCCGATAGTTAGTTTTGGGCATTTTCCCTCTCTATTAACTGCCCTTCATTCCAAAGATCTGCTATTTTGGCGGCGACTCCCTGCCCTTGTAAGTAGGCGTGGATAAAATCCTCCTGATTGCTCCTAAATAGGATATATAGGGTCGGACCCATGCTGCTGAGCCCACAAGCAAGACCTTCTAGGGTAAATTTCGTATACATGAGCTTCACCTCTTCTGACTGCGCTTGCAGTTCGGCTGCTTTGAAACCAACGCTGTGAATGGCGATCAGTGACTTAGCCAACGCAGGCTCGTTGCCGCTGACTATGGCGGGCAGAAAGCCATTGAACACGGAGGCCCATAGATCGCCTTGATGTCCTTCTGGAAACGTAGCGTGGTCGTGAAAAATCTGCCTCTCCGCAGTGGAGTTGAGTCGATTTCCTTCTGGAATAATCAGGGCCACTTTCCAGTCGCTAAGCTTCCAGTTTGCCAGAAGCAACGGTGGAGATACTGGGCTAGAATATGACGACGGTTGAAGCCCCGCCGTTATAGCAGGCGTTCTGTGGCCGCCGTCCCAAACAAGCCCCCCCATAAAAAACGAGTGGAGACCAACACCTGAGGTAGCCCCCCTTCCTGTCAAAAGCTGGCGCTGTTCGACGTTTATACGCTCTTTGGTTAAAGCGCAGTTGGCTGCAACGATGCTGCTCAAAAGCAACGTCTTCGAGCCCAAGCCTATATGCTGCGGTGGGGCGGACAAGAGCTCTAGATCGAGAGAAAAGCCAAAGGTATGACGGAGCTTCGAGGTCAGCCTCTGTATATCTTGCAGTGCGAAAGTATCCAGATACTCAAAGCCGCGGAGCTGAACGTCATCAGATCGGCTTGCTGTAAGCACAAGCGGAAAGGCTGCTACCACAAATCCTATACCACCAGGGGAGAAAGCTGTTCGTTGCGCGGTGTCCAAGAGGGTCACGTGTATACGTGGGAAAGCAGTTATAGAAATTTCCAAATTTACACGCTCTCAGAAAACATCTCATTATTCCAGATCGCTTCGAAGTGTTTGTTGATTGTTTCAAACAGATGGCCGTCCGAGGAGACTAGAAATGTAGGCATGTTTCGGCTCTGGTCCTGAACAAGATAGGGCCCCCAAAGAAGTTCTTTATCCATCCGGAAAACATTGATCGATGGGAGCACCTTCATTCTTTTGACCTGAAATGTTTGAGGAAAGCGCCTACGTACTTCCTCCGTAGTTCTAAGAAATTGCATAATATCAGCGGAAATCTGCCCGCGCACGTTACCCTCTTCAACGTCCCTCTGGTCGCAGTAATTGACATCTTGCGTTGGAAATTCCGGATGCGCAATAAGAATACGAACCTTCTTTTCTCTGGCCATATCCATGTACTTAGAGGAATAATCTTCTCGAAAAGCCGAAAGACCAAATCCAATAATGTCTATTGAGTGAGCCTTTTCAATGCGGCTCGAGTACTCTTCTCGTATGGTGACACTTCTGCTCTTGAAGACATTGTTGATACCCGAGGCTTGGATGTTAGCGAGCCCTTGGAATCGCTGCTCGGAATGGCTTGTAGCTATATAGGTGACAACTCCGCATATTCCGGTGCCTATCAGACCCGCAGCGATGCCTGCATTCATCTCTTGTCCAATAAGATTAGT
This sequence comes from uncultured Rickettsiales bacterium, assembly GCA_964495185.1. Lineage (GTDB taxonomy): Bacteria > Pseudomonadota > Alphaproteobacteria > Rickettsiales > SXRF01 > CAZBUX01. The sequence continues at coordinate 3,337 of CAZBUX010000106.1, forward strand.
AACCAGATCGATATTGTACATCGCAATACCGGAGACAACCAATATTGCGTTGACTAAGTACCAGATCGTTTTGTTCATCGCTCCCCCTTAAACCACCGTTCCAAGCCGTAGTCGGCGTTCGGAATTCTTATTTATGGTGAAGGAAATAGGCAAAAGCAAGTTCGTAAATTCCGTCAAAATTCTGTTTGTACATGCGCCTTTCCGTTCACTTGAATAGCAAATTCAGAAACAGCTTTATTGTATGACCTTCTTGAACGGCGGCCCGCCTCTTGATAATTAGGACAGCTATACCCCGCCTTGGGGTAAGAACGGCATCGGCCGCTATTTCGAGTGAGCGGCGGCCAATGTCTGTCGCGGCTGAACCCCGGCAGGAGGCCCCGCGCAAAACCCCAAAAAATCTATCCCCCGCGCCGCCACAGCGCGCACACTGGCGGTTTGTCGGAGGGAAACTGCGATGCGCGAGGCCAGATTGCCCAAACTGATCCCGATCGGCCGGCGCCAGCTTTTTGCCTGGCGCGGGCTGATCGATGCGCATGAAACGCTGGCGGCGCAGGTGGCGGATCTGGTGTTTCGCCAGCCGCCGGGTCTTTTGGTCGGGCTGGTGCGCGATTGGCGTGCCGAGGTGTTTCGTCTCGTCTCGCGCGAAAAATCTTCGCGCGCCCTGGAGCCCTTTCCCACCGGTCCGCTGGACGTTCCGACCCTCGCCCGGCTGCTCGCCGAAGGCCATATGGCGCTCGACCTGTTCCGCATCGCCCATTCGTCCGAATTTTCCGAGCGCGAGGATGGCTGGCTGATCGAAGACCCCGCGGATCGATAGGCGCTCCGCCCTGCGAGACATTCCGCTTATCCCCGTCCCCTGAAACGGCGCCATACTCACCCTTGCCCCGCCGACAAACACGCGGCGCCGACGAAGCGTCGGGCGGGGAGACGGGTCGCACGGGGTCGCCTGGGCGAAGACGTGGATGCCGACAACCGGCCGGTGCCGGCCTTGCCTTTCGGGGTCATGCCCTGACGCTTGGCCCAGCACCACCCGCAAGGGGGCCGCTCGAGGCGTGCGTCTCAAAATCCCGGTCGTGGGAAGCGGCTTTCGCCTCTTCATAGTCCCGCCCTTTTTGGGCGAAAGCCGCTTTCCATCGTGTATCCGCGACGCCTCCGGGCCGGGCGGCGCTTTCGCATGTCTGCGCCTCACGCGGGCTTGGCTTGCAACGTCGGGCGCGGTAGCGCATTGAGGTGTATCGGTCCGACCGGGAGATCCGCCATGCGCGCCATCGCCGCCGCCATCATCCTTGCCAGCCTTGCCGCCACCCTGCCGGCGCAGGCCTTGACCGTCACCGCCCGCGTTTCGGGCGGCAATATCGCCATTCATGCCGGTCCCGGCGATCGCTATCAGGTGATTGGGCGGATTGCCGATGGCACCGAAATTCCCATCGATCGCTGCACGCAGAATGACGGGGATTCGCGGCGCGGCACGCTGTTCGGCGATGCTGGCTATACCCTGCGCGGCGCCAATGCCACCCAATGGTGCCGCATTCCCGAGACCGGCTGGGTCAAGCGCAGCTGGATCGTCGGCCGGGGCCTCGTCAACGTCACCCCGCCCGATTTTTCCGGACCGGGCTGGTGAGCGCCGCCGCTTAGAGCCAGCCCGACAGTTCCCGGCGCACCATGGCTTCGATCATGTCCATGCCTTCGGGGCTGGCATTGAGGCAGGGAATATAGGCGAACTGCTCGCCGCCGGCCTCGAGGAAGGTTTCCTTGCCGCCCATGGCGATTTCCTCGAGCGTCTCGATACAATCGGCCGAAAAGGCCGGCGCTAGGATCGCGACTTTCTTGATCCCCTTGCCCGGCAGCGCCTCCAGCGTCTTGTCGGTATAAGGCTGCAGCCATTCGGTCGGCCCGAACCGGCTCTGGAAGGTGACCATCAGCTTTTCCTTCGGCCAGCCCAGATATTCGCGCACCAGTCGGCTCGTTTTGAAGCACTGGCAGTGGTACGGGTCGCCTTTCTGCAGATAATCCACCGGCATGCCGTGATAGCTGGTGATGACCAGATCCGGCTCGAAATCAAGTTTCGCCACCCCGTCGCGGATCGAATTGCCCAGCGTCTCGATATATTTGGGATCTTCGAAATAGGCCGGCGCGGTGCGAACCGCCGGCTGCCAGCGCATCTTGCGCAGCGCATCGAAAGCTTTGTCGTTCGCGGTTGCCGTGGTGGTCGCCGAATATTGCGGGTAGAGCGGGACCAGCAGGATTTTCTGGCACCCCGCCGCCTGCATCTTCTCCAGCACCGACTGCGTCGAGGGATTTCCGTAGCGCATGGCGTAGTCGACCATGACGCCATCCCCCGCCATCCGCTCTGCCAGGGCCGCGGTTTGATCCTTTGTGATCACGCGCAGCGGGCTGTCATTGCGCTCCTTGTCCCACACCATTTCATAGGCATGGCCGGCCTTTTTCGGCCGGAAGGTCAGGATGACCAGGTTAAGGATCGGCCACCACAGCCATTTGGGCGTTTCGATGACCCGGGGATCGCTCAGAAACTCTTTGAGATAGCGGCGTACGCTCCAGAAATCGGTAGCATCCGGCGTTCCAAGATTGAGCAGCAGCACCCCGATTTTTTGCTGGGGAACAGGCGGGTGATCTTTCGGCAGGGTATTGGTCATTCTGCGCCAATTTGGACGGATTCTCGTGTGCCGCGCACCTTACCCGCTTCACACCTCTTCGCAAGGCGGCGATGGGTCGCGCCATAAACTGATCCCGCATAGGATATCAC
>CAZBUX010000107.1:0-6065 GCA_964495185.1 uncultured Rickettsiales bacterium
GTCAAGCGCGCCTCGAAGCACACCGTCATCGCCTATCACGGCGATCTCGCGCACTTCCTCGCCTTCATAAGCAACCATCTCGGCGGGCGCGTGGCAACCGAACATCTCGACCGGCTGGAAGCACGCGACATCCGGGCGTGGCTCGCCTCGCGCGCCGGGGAATACGAATCCACCTCCACCGCGCGCGCGCTTTCCACGGTTAAAAGTTTTTTCCGCTGGATGGAAAAGCAGGGGCACTTAACCGGCGCCGCGCCCCTGCACGTGCGCAGCCCCAAGCTGAAAAAAGCGCTGCCCAAGGCGCTTGCGGAAGAACAATCCGCCGCCGCGCTTTCCATGATCGGCAGCCAGCACACGGAGGAATGGGTGAACAAGCGCGACCTCGCGCTTCTGGTTCTGATCTACGGCTGCGGCCTGCGCATCGGCGAAGCGTTGTCGCTTCGCTTCGGCGACGCGCCGAAGGGCGACACGATCACCGTCACCGGCAAAGGCAATAAGGAGCGGCAGGTGCCGGTGCTTCCGGTGATCAAAGAAGCGCTTGCCGATTACATCGCCGCCTGCCCGCACGAATTCGCACCGGAATCCCCGCTGTTTTTCGGCAAGCAGGGCAAAGCGCTCAACCCGGCTATTTTCCAGCTGCAGATTCGCAAGCTGCGCGCAGCACTGAACCTGCCGGAATCCACAACGCCGCACGCGTTTCGCCACAGCTTCGCCACACACCTGCTTTCCGCCGGCGGCGACCTGCGCTCGATACAGGAACTGCTCGGGCACGCATCGCTCAGCACCACCCAGCGTTACACACATGTTGACAAACACCGGCTGTTTAAGGCTTATTTATCAGCACACCCAAGAGCGTGATCCAAGCGCAACGCCGACCGACGAAAACCCATACCCATAGGAATCTTATGAAAACCCTCCCGCTCATTTTCGTACTCCTTTCGCTGACCGCTGCGGGCGCGCAGGCGCAAGCGGCGGCACAGACCGCCCCGGCAACGCAAGCTCCCGCACAGGAAGCGCCCGCGTTCACGCCCGACGATATCGCTAACATCCAGTGGATGAATTACTATTACTTCCACAAGGACGCGTCGAAAGTGCCGCAGTTCCTCCAATTCGTCGATCGCACCATCACCAAGCACGCTAACGCCGCCGAGCCCACCGCCGCTTTCCTGAGCGTCATCTTCGACGCGCACCAGGACAAGGTCGCAGGCTGGATGAAAGACGCGAAGTTCAGCCCCAAGGCCAAGGAAGTCGTAGCCAGCGCGCTGTGGCTTTCAGGTAATAAGCCGGCGCTGATCGGCGCGGAATCCCCCAAGGGCACCGCCCCCAAGCTCGCCGCTAAAGACGTTAAAACCGTCACCGACCTCGACGTGATGTGGGCCGCCTTCTTCGCCACCGGCAACGATCTCTACATCAAAAAAATCATCGGCGTGCTGGATGAGAAAAAATCCTTAACCGGCAATCAGGAAACCGACGCCACCACCCGTAACGCCGCCGCATGGTCGCTTTCAAGCAACGCCATGCAGCACGAGCTGGTGAACCGCACCCTTGCCAGGGAAACCAACGCACGCACCGGTCAGGTGAAAAGCACCCTCGAGAAGATCGCCGAGGACATCCGCACCAAGGTCACGCCGTTCCCCAACAAAGACGGCAGTTTCTCGGCCACCCTCATCCCCACCTCGGTCGAAAACGTGAAAGCGTTTGAAACCCCCGGCGCCGAAAACATGCAGATCACCGAAAAAACGCAGGTGAAGCCCGGCGATCCCGTGGCCCTCATCATCGTGTTTTCGGGCATGGAGCTGGATAAGGACCTAAACGCCGATGTTACCTATGACATGAACGTCCTCGGCCCCGACGGCAAGCCCTACGACAACTTCGCCGAAAAGAACCTCGAAGCGCTTAAAACCCGCCTCCCAAGCCGCTTCCGCGTGTTCCACAACGGCTACTACCCGGTCGTCAAATTTGCCGATAAAGACACCCCGGGCAAGTACACCGTCAAAGTCAGCGTGCGCGACAACGTCAGCAAGAAAGTCCTTACCTGGAGCAAGGAAATCGAGCTGACCACCGCCGCAGCCGCAGCAACCCCGCCCGCCACCAAGGCCCCGGCACGCTGATATGGCCAAACCTATGTAAAAAACCCCGGGCACACCTGCCCGGGGTTTTTTATTTGCGGATTGGCCTGTATCCTAGTACTACCGCCTCCTAAGCACCCGTAGCTCAGCTGGATAGAGCGCTGCCCTCCGAAGGCAGAGGTCGTAGGTTCGACTCCTATCGGGTGCGCCATCCCTCATTTACCCCGAATTTGACTTCCAGAGCGGGATATGCTACACATTCTCCCGAGTTAGTATTTCTCTTGATTGATGCGGTTGCCGCTGGTTAGCGGTTGTGCGGTTGCACAGTGCTTAAGAATGATCCCTAAAGATTTTCTTACTTCTTCCTGACATTGGCTCGTAGAATCTCAGGGCGGTTAAACGCCTTGTGTACGAACTCTTCAAGGATCGCCATAGGTTTGGCGGTTCATAACGTCCATAGAAGAGAGGAAAATTTTTATGGCTACTGCAATTGTAAAATGGTTCAACCCCGTTAAGGGCTTCGGCTTCATCCAACCCGAGCAGGGCGGCGCAGACGTGTTCGTTCACATCAGCGCTCTCGATCAGGCTGGCATCAGCACCTTAAACGAAGGCCAGCGCGTCAGCTACGAGCTGACCACTGAAAAGGGCAAGACTTCGGCTACCAAGCTGGAACTCCTCCCGAAAGCCGCTTAATCAAGGCTTTTTGAATGAGAAGGCGCGGCGGCATGTCCGTCGCGCCTTTTTATTATCTGCTCCGTGCCTACTCCAAGAGTAGCCCCCAACCTTCGCAGAGATTTCCTTTGCAGGCTTTTGTGGCTTGTACCGTAAGGAATTCCCATGACAGTACTCCCCACCGCCGAGCGCGGCCTCAAGCATACCTGCATAAGCTGCAGCACACGCTTCTACGATTTCATGAAAAAACCCGCCGCCTGTCCCAAATGCAGGCATCTCGTACCCATCATGCGCCCGCGCGTCAAACGTGGTCGCCGCAAGGCCGCGGACATTGCTGCCGAAGGCCTCGCCGCTAAAGCGGGCTGATCAGAAGGGCAGGGAGTACTCGAACCCGGCGTAAGGCGCTGCGTCGATGTCTTTGCTCTTGGAAATACCGGCCTTGAAGCCGATATCCCCGCGCTCGCCGAGCTTAATGCCGGTCACCGCAAGCCCGAATTTGGTGGCACGGTACTCGTCACTGCCCTGCCAGACGGCTTCGGGGCCGACGAACACGTCACCGCTTAGGCGGTGCATAACGCGCAGCCGGTTCCAGAAAGCATTATCGATAAAGGCGCTGTAGCTCACGATGGCGCTCACCTTCCACGACTCATCGACGTTGTAATCGCCGATCGCGGTGATGTTGAGGCTGAGCTTATCGCCGCTCGAATCACTGTTCGGGTCGTCGGGCGAGAGGTCGGTGTTGCGCCATGCCGGGCCGGCGGAGATATTGCCCCAGAATTTTTCCGTGCTTTCCGACCAGCCAAGCGCGGCGTTGGCACCGAACGCCGTGGCGTCGATATCGGCATTGTTCTGCTCGTAGCGATAGGTCAGACCTTCGATGCCGATGCGCGCGTTCCAGCCATGGGCGATGGAATAGCCGGGCGTGGGGCCGATGACGCCGAGCGAGCCGTAATTACTGTATTCGCTGCCGGTTTCGCCGCCCGCGACGAACAGCCAGTCGTTCGCATGCGCGAAAGACGGTGCGGCAAGCAGGGCCAGCAGTAGCGGCGTACGGAAACGATGCATGGACTCAAACGTGGTTAGGCGTGCGCTTCTTCGAGGTCGTAATGATAAAGCGATTCGCCGTCGATATCCACTGTATTTTCATTCGCCACTCGCGCCTTGAACGTCCGCCAGCCGCTTTCAGTAAATACGCGGGTTTCCAGTGACGTATCGCGCGGTAGCGGCGTAAACACCATGACGCGCGCAGGCGCCTGCGGCGAGGCGAGTGCGATGATGCCCGGCTGCGGCGCAGCCGCCGGGTGCGAGGCGGTGGTGTAGAGCATCGAATGCTTCACGGCGGCCACGCTGCGCGCGTAGGGGCGGCGCAGGAAGGCGGCGACGCGTTCTATGAACGCGGGCCTGCGGTCGTCGATATTGTGGATGCGCCATTCGTGATCGGTACCGTAGAGGAAACGCTCCAAGCGGTAGCAATCCTGCATATTCTTCCAGACGAAGGTAGCGCCGATCCTGCGACCTTCGCCGCCGGTGGCGCGCACTATGGCGTTAAACGGCAGCGCGCCGTCGGAAAGCCAGATGGCGCCGGTAAGTTTCGCGCCAGCCTTGATACCGGCGGGAGCGGTAACATATAGCCCAAGCCCGGTGCCGGAGATATCGCGCACGGTGCCGTGGTATTCGGTGCCGGATTCGTCTTTGAACACGGCCACGAGCGGCACGTGGAAACGGTAATCGTTGCGCTTGAACCCGGCGCGGCTCACCGCGAAACGGATGGCCAGCACGGCGAACAGCACCGCGTATCCCGCCCAGAACATGTTGGCGGCGAACGTCGAGCCTACGGGATCCGGCGTTTCATACATAAAGCGCCACGTACCCACCGCCATCGCGGTAAGCGACAACGCGATCAGCGCCATCTGCGGCATGAGGAAGCGCCAGTAATCGGGCAGGGCCGCAATATGCTTGCTGGTGACGATAAAATTGGTTTTCTTGCGGAAATACCAAAGCGTCGCCCACACCCATCCGGCAAAAGCGGTCATGGTGTATTGCTCGTAATACCAGGCGCTGCCGAAACCGCGCGAAGTGGCAAGGAAGGTAAACAGACTGATGCAGTAGAACGGCACGAAATGCATGAAAAATTCAGTGCTGTTCGCCGCGATCGGCGAAATGCCGCTGAGCAATACCAGCGCCGGGGTGACGTAGAAAATCAGCTTCTGCCAGCCAGTGAAAAACGTGATGATCGACGACAGGTAAAGCACGCGCTGCATGAAGGTCAGGTCGCGGCAGAAGATGACGTTTTCCTTGCGCCAGATCTGCATCGAGCTTTGGGCCCAGCGCATGCGCTGCTTGAAATGCGTGCCGAGCTGGGCGGCGGCGATGCCGAACGCCAGCGATTCGTCGTGATACACCGAATCGTAGCCGGCTTTATGAAGTCGCATGGAAGTGTGCAAATCCTCGGCGGCGGAACCTTCGGCGAACCCGCCGATTTTTTCCAGCGCGCTACGGCGCATGACGCCGCAGCTGCCGCAAAAGAACGAAGCGTTCCAAGCATCCTTGCCGCGCTGGATGACGCGGAAGAACAGCGATTGCTCCATCCAGATGCGTCCGCGCGAACGATCCAGGCGGTGCTGGTAGGAATCGAGGTTGTAGAAATCCTGCGGCGTCTGCACGAAGGCGACGTTGGTGTCGGCGAAATAGCCGAGCGTCTGCGTCAGGAAATTCTTTTTGGGAGCGTGGTCAGCGTCGAAAAACGCGATGAATTCGCCGTGGGTTTTGGGAAGCGCGCTGTTTAGATTGCCCGCCTTGGCGAATTTATTACCCTGACGCGTGAGGTAGCCGCAGCCGAGTTCATGGGCGAGCGCCTGCATTTCTGCGCGGCGGCCGTCGTCGAGAATCCACACCTTATGGGGGTAATCCATGGCCAGCGCGGCAAGCGCCGTGCGCCGCACGGTTACCAGCGATTCGTTGATGGTGGTGATGAACACGTCGACGCTGCGGCCCGGCATCGGAGGAAGCGGCTTACGCACGCTCATGCGCCACACGGTCATGTAATGGATGGTCATCATGACGAAGCCGAAAATCTCGGCACCGTAGAGGATCGCGGAAAAGACGGGGGCGTCGGTATTGAACGTATTCAAACGCCAGACAAGGTAGTTCAGGCACACGCAAAAACACACCGCGACCAGCAACTTGCGGGGGATGCTCAGACTTTCATAGGGAATCGCGCTTGCCATGGTACTGCCTGCCTCTTTTTTCAAAAATCGGAAGCATGGCATATAGCAAAAATCGATGCTTGGGGTAACTTAAATATTTAACAAATTTTAATAATTACAG
>CAZBUX010000108.1:0-6061 GCA_964495185.1 uncultured Rickettsiales bacterium
GATGCGATATCCAGCGCTCCCTTGCGGCGGGTGAGGTCGCGGGCTTTGCGGGCCGCTTCGCGGGCGATAGCCGCTTCCATGATTTTTCCGATGATGACTTTCGCATCGGCAGGATGTTCCTCCATCCACTGTGCGAATTTTTCGTAGGCGAGGCTTTCGACCACGGGGCGCACTTCAGACGATACGAGCTTGTCCTTGGTCTGCGACGAGAATTTCGGGTCGGGCACTTTGACCGATACGATGCAGGTGAGGCCTTCGCGGGCATCGTCACCGGTGATGTCGATTTTGTCTTTTTTGGCGAAGCTGCTGCCTTCATAATATTTATTAATGCCGCGGGTGAGCGCCGCACGGTAGCCGATAAGGTGGGTGCCGCCGTCGCGCTGGCGGATGTTGTTGGTGAAGCACAGTACGTTTTCATGGTACGAATCGTTCCACTGCATGGCGATTTCGACGCTGATGCCGTCGCGCTCGCCTGCGATCATGACGGTGCTGTGCAGCGGTGTCTTGGCTTTATCGAGATATTGTACGTAAGCCTGCGTGCCGCCCTCGTAGTAGAACTCCGTTTCCACCGGGGGATCCTGACGTTCGTCGCTCAACTTGATGCGTACGCCCGAGTTTAGGAAGGCGAGCTCGCGCAGGCGATGCTCGACGGTGGCATAGTCGAATTCTACCTGCGTGAAGGTTTCGCGCGAGGGCATGAAGGTGACGCGGGTGCCGCGATAGCCAGGCGTGTCGCGCACGATGGTGAGCGGTTGGACGGTATTGCCGTGCTCGAAGCGGACTTCGTATTGCTTGTCGTTGCGCCAGATGGTGAGCAGCAGCCAGCTCGACAGGGCGTTCACGACCGATACGCCGACGCCGTGCAGGCCGCCGGATACCTTATAGCTGTTCTGGTCGAACTTACCGCCCGCGTGGAGCTGGGTCATGATGACTTCGGCGGCGGAAACCCCCTCGCCTTCATGGATATCGACCGGAATGCCGCGGCCGTTATCGGTGACGCTCACTGAGCCGTCGGCGTTCAGGCTGACGTTGACCATGTCGCAATGCCCGGCCAGCGCTTCGTCGATGGCGTTGTCGACGACTTCGTAAATCATGTGATGGAGGCCCGAGCCGTCATCGGTGTCGCCGATATACATGCCGGGGCGTTTACGCACCGCTTCAAGGCCTTTTAAGACCTTGATGGAATCCGCGCCATAATCGTCGGCATTTGCTTCTGGGGTGGTCATTGATTTTCTAAGCGAAGTTGTTGCGGTTGCCATTGTGATTACACCTTGCGACACTATGATAAAATTCGGCCATCATCTACCTGAAAATACTGTGCGTTTCCTTGGACTTCGGTAAATAAAAGAGGATCTTGCCCCGTCATCCAAGTTTGCGCCCCAATCTGGCAGATTTCCCCGAACAACTCAAGCCTTCTTGTGGCGTCCAGATGGGCGGCGATTTCGTCGAAAAGCAGCACCGGAACCACCCCTTTCCACATGGCCCCGGCCCGGGCCTGCGAAAGGACGATGGAGATGAGCAGCGCCTTCTGCTCGCCGGTTGAGCATTGCCCGGCGGGCATGCGTTTTTCGAGGTGTAAAACGCGCATTTCGCTGCGGTGTACCCCCGAAAGGGTGCGTCCGGCGGTGGCGTCGGGGCGGCGGGCTTCGCGCCATGTGCGCTTCAGGGACTCCTCGACGCCGATGGCGGGGATGCCTTCTTTCAGCAGGTTTTCCGCCATGCCGTCCACCCCTACCCCGGCCTTGGGGAAACTTAAGGTAGACAGGCTCATGGCGTGGTTGATGCTTTCGAGGGTTTGCAGGCGGGCACTGGCGATGGCGCAGCCGGTTTCAGCCATGGTCTGCTCCAGCGCGTCGAGCCAGTGTGGGTCGGGATAGCCGTTTTGCAGGATGCGGTTACGTTCGCGCATGGCGTATTCATACTCGTTCACGCGGGAGGCATGTTCGGGGTCAAAGCTGTAGACCAGCCGGTCGAGGAATTTGCGGGCGGCGGTGGCGCCTTCCTGAAACAGCTGCTCCATCTGCGGGGTGAGCCAGAGCATGGCGAGGTGACGGCCCAGTTCGGCCTGCGAACGGGAAGTTTTACCGTCCATTCGGATGATGCGGCGTTCGTTCTGCTCGGCGCTGCCTTCGGGATCGCGGCCCGTGCCGATCTGGACGTTGCCCTGCATGCCGGTCGCCGTACTTGCTACTGCCCACGGCATGCCCTCTGATTTGGTGCTGTCGATCTCTGAAATCCGGGCTTTGCGCAGGCCCCTGCCCGGCGTGAGCAGGGAAAGCGCTTCAAGGATATTGGTCTTCCCTGCCCCGTTCCTGCCGGTCAGGACGACGATGGGTTTATGGTTAAGTTCCAGCCTTGCCGTTCCGTAGTTACGGAAATGGCTGAGCGACAGCGAATTGATGGAGAGAATCGTGCCGGAATCGCTGTGCAGTTCGGATGGACGGGTTTCCGCCAACGTGCTCATTTCGGCGTATCGGTCTTGCGCTCTGGGGTGCAATCAGCGTGCTTATAGCTGCTGGTGGCTTTCCAGTAATCCGGCTGCGCGCCGATACGGGTGAGCATTTCCACGGCCTGTTTATCCAGTTTTTTGATGGTCACTGTATCGTCCTTGATGACAATGTTATCGTTACCGAATTCACGGATGAAAGCGTCGCGTTTTCCGTCGTTCGGAGTGTAAAGCGTCATCGTGTCTTTTGAAGCGACGTATTTAAACATGTAGCCGCGGTCTTTGGGCGGCTTGACCATGAGGAAGGTGGTTTTTCCAGCGACCAGCGTGCGGGCGGGAACCGGATCGCCATCGCTGGTGAAACTGTATTCCTTGCCTGACGGTTTGAATTCCACGCAATCCTGACCCTGCCATTTTCCGGCGAGGAAGGGGTCGAAAACTGCTTTATCCCAGTATTCGCCGAAATCGTCGACGTAGATGCAGGCAGCAAGCATCAGGCAGATCGACGTTAAGGCAAGCCCCGGTATGCGAAGCGCACGTTTCATCACACGCGCATCGGCATGATGACGTAGAGCGCGCCGACATCGGCGGTGTCGCGCACCACGGCGGGCGATGCGCCGTCGCCGAAGAGGAACTGGGCGGTATCGCCTTCGATCTGCGTCATCATTTCGAGCATGTAGCGCGAGTTGAAGCCGATTTCGAGCTTGGCGGAGGAGAATTTGACGTCGATTTCTTCCGTTGCCGTGCCGTGCTCGGGGCTGGTGGCGGTAAGGGTGAGCTTGCCGTTGTCGATGTGGAACTTGATGGCGCGGGTTTTTTCCGACGAGATGACCGATACGCGGTCAACCGCCTGCGCGAACAGCTTGCAGTCCACTTCCATCAGCTTGTCGTTACCGGCGGGGATCACGCGCTCGTAATCGGGGAAATTGCCGTCGATGAGCTTGGAAACCAGTACGGCGTTGCCGTAGGTCAGGCGGATTTTTGTGTCGGAGAGCGAAATGCCGACATCGCCCTCGCCTTCCTCGATCAGCTTGCGCAGTTCGTAAATCGCTTTGCGTGGCACGATGACGCCGGGCATTTTTTCCGCGCCCTTGGGCAGCGCCACTTCGATGCGTGCAAGGCGGTGGCCGTCGGTGGCAACCGCGCGAAGCACCTTGTTGCCATTGTTTTCAGCAGCGTGGAGGTAGATGCCGTTGAGGTAATAACGAGTTTCCTCGGTGGAGATGGCGAAGCTCGGCTTTTCGGCCAACACTTTGCATTCCGACGAGGTGAGCGTGAAATGGTGCACGAGGTCGCCCTCGGCCATGACCGGGAATTCGTCAACCGGCAGGCAGCCGAGCGAAAACCGCGACTGGCCGGCGCGGATAGAGACTTTACCACCGTCCTCGCTTACCGAAAGCTCGACCTGCGCGCCTTCCGGCAGCTTGCGGACGATGTCGTAGAGCATGTGCGCGGGAACCGTGGTGGCACCCGGCTTCTTGACCGTGGCGGGGACGCGCTCGGCGATGGCTATGTCCATGTCGGTGGCGGTGAGCGCTACGGAATCGCCCTTTGCTTCCAGCTTGACGTTGGAAAGCACCGCGATGGTGCCGCGTTTCTCAACGACCGACTGGATGTGGCCGAGGCATTTGAGCAGGTGGGCGCGCTCGATGGTGAATTGCATGGGTTTTCCGGCGGTGACGGGTTTCTCTTCTTTCGTCGCGGTAGCGGTCGAGGACATGGATCACTCCTTTATCTTAGCTTTGATTAAGGAATAATCTAGAACCATCCGTCAGGAGTTGCAAACGAATCTTAGCGGGTGCGCCCTTTGGTTTCCGCTGAGATTTCCACCAGCGGACGCGCGGCGTCATAAAACGCTTCCGGCGACGGGAAACCGAGACTGTGTACGACGATCCGCTTGATCCCTTCCTGCGTGATCGCGCGCGCCTTGCCGGTGCGGTAGCCGGCAAGCATTGTGGCGCCAATGCCGTAACCAGTCATCTGCGAGTCCAGTATTATCTGTTTATTCATGATGTCCTTTGCGCTCATATAGGCCCTGAGCAAATCGCTGAAATTTTCGTGCGTGGCGGTGGGACGCGGTTTTTCCAGCAATGCCGCCGCCGCTTTGGCGAACTGGTCGGGCGATTCGAACCCAAGGCCGTTATGGGTAATGTCTTCAATCACTGTCTGCGTCGCATCGCGCTCACCAGTCAGCAGCGTGTTGATCAGCAGTGTGTCGATAACGCGCTTATCGTTCACTTTCATGGCAAGCGTTTTTGAATCCATATTTCGCGCAGTCATTACCGCAGCCAGCATGTCGCCGAACGGGTATTTTTTCGGCGGTGGTGCGGGGCGCATGGTGGCGGCAATGGCTTCCAGCGCCTGCGATTGCGTTTCATCGAGCCTAAGTGCGGCCATCCAGCTGGCAAGTCTTGCTGGTTCGGGGGCATATTTTTGTAGCTCAAGCGTTTCTATCGTGCGAACGGCGCACGGCTCCATCCACTGACGCTCGGCTACTTCCCTAAGCGATAGGCCGCAGAAATTGCGCAGGTCACGCATCATTTTGCCGAAATGTTCAGGCTGTGAGAGGCTCTTGAAAAATATAGGCAGGTTCCTGGCGCGGGCTTCCTGCAGATTTCTGGCGCGTGTTTCCTGTTGTCGTACGTACCGGCTTTGGGGGCGGGAATGGCCGTCACGCTGGTGTTGCACATACATTTCTATCAGGGAAGCTTGCTTCGGTGAAAGGTCAAACGCTTTGGCGATACGTGCAATATTTTCCTTAGATGGCGTTTCCAGATCGTCGTGCGGCTGGAATCCGGCGGCGCCCAGTATGTCTTTCAGCGACGTGCAGCGTGACTCGGCAAGGTCGGCAAGCAACTGCGGAAATGATTTATATTGGCCGATTTTATTGAATATCTGGCCAACCGACGGCAAGCCGTGCGTACGGCGTACCGCTTCGCGGAAATTCCCGATCGCTTCCTTTGGTACCAGTATTGCCGCTATGGCGGTGGCATGCTGATGGTAAGCCGTACCTTTTTCTTCATATATCCACCAGCTGTTGGCATTCGTATTACCGATGGCTTCGCACATCTCGCCCATACTCATGAGATTGGCCAGCCGCAGACGCTTAAGCAGCGTGCCGCTATCGCTAATATCAGGCATATCGGCGACGACTTTTTCTACCGGCTCATAGGCACCGAGTTTCCGCGCTTTGAATACGGCGTCCACCAGCGGGCGGGCTTCGTCAGGCGTCATGCCCATTTTCCTGAGCATTTTTCGCAAAGATGAGATGTGCGGCACCGTATCGCCGTTACGCAAACCGAAATACGGGGTGCGGTCGAGGCCGAGCGTTGCCTGCAAATCGATGGTCGTTTTATCTTTATGTTTCGCCAGCCACCGGTCGGCGCATTCGGAGAAGGCTTTGCCGCACAGGCGCGCCTGGACAGGGTCGATATGCAAGCGCTCGGCGCGACTGTATTTCCTAACGTGATCCATAGCCACCGATAGTACCATCGGCATAGGCTGTTGAAAACAGGAAATTAACTAATATTAATGACTGCTTATGACTTAGTTTTGCAGCATTTTTGCGAGTAATTCAACATCTTGCGCGAATTCACTGTCAGAGGCGGTAAGCTC
>CAZBUX010000109.1:0-6055 GCA_964495185.1 uncultured Rickettsiales bacterium
GACGTCGGTGATTTCCAGCTCGCCGCGCGGCGAGGGTTTCAGCGATGCGGCGATGTCCAGCACCTGATTGTCATAATAATAAAGCCCGGTGACGGCCCAGTTCGACTTGGGCGTTTTCGGCTTTTCCTCGATGCTCTGCGCCGTGCCGTCCTTATCGAACGACACGATGCCGTAACGCTCCGGCTCGCTCACATAATACGCAAACACGGTAGCCCCGGATTTCCTCGCGGCGGCTTCTTCAAGATGGTCGCTTAAGCCGTGCCCGAAGAACAGGTTGTCGCCGAGCACCAGCGCCACGTTGTCCTTACCTACGAATTCACGGCCAATGATGAACGCCTGCGCGAGGCCATCGGGCGATGGCTGCACTGCGTAGGTGAGCTTGATTCCCCACTGGCTGCCGTCCTGCAACAGCGCCTTGAACAACGCCTGCTCGTGCGGGGTGGTGATGATCAGGATGTCGCGGATGCCCGAAAGCATCAGCGCCGACAGCGGATAATAAATCATCGGCTTGTCGTAAACGGGAAGCAATTGCTTGCTGATCGCCTTGGTGATCGGGTGCAGGCGCGTGCCCGCGCCACCGGCCAGAATAATGCCTTTCATCGTCGTGTCCTTTAAGCGGTTTTCTGCTTCAGGCCGAGGCGTTCGCCGCTATAGCTGCGTTCGCGCAGGGGCCTCCACCAGCTTTCGTTGGCGAGGTACCAATCGATAGCACGCTTCAGGCCGGATTCAAATGTCTCGCTGGGCGACCAGCCGAGCTCGGATTTTATTTTCGACGCGTCGATGGCGTAGCGCTGGTCGTGGCCGGGACGGTCGGTTACGAAGGTGATCAGCGATTCACGCGGCTTGCCGCTTTCGAGCGCGCCGACCTTGCTGTCGAGATAGGCGCAGATGGCACGCACCACGTCGATATTCTTCTGCTCGCTGTTACCGCCGATGTTATAGGTTTCGCCGGGTTTGCCTTTTTGCGTCACTGTCCACAGCGCGCGGGCGTGGTCTTCCACATAGAGCCAGTCGCGCACGTTCTCGCCGGTGCCGTACACGGGCAGCGGTTTTCCTTCCAGCGCGTTGATCAGCGTAAGCGGAATAAGTTTTTCCGGGAACTGGCACGGCCCGTAATTATTGGAGCAATTGGTAGTAAGCACCGGCATTTTATACGTGTGGTGCCACGCGCGGGCCAAATGGTCCGCCGCCGCCTTGCTCGCCGAATACGGGGAGTTGGGCTGGTACGGCGTCGTTTCCATGAACAGACCTTCCGCACCGAGCGAGCCGAACACTTCGTCGGTGGAAACATTCACGAAACGGAATTGTTCGCGGCGTGCGCCTTCGAGTTTTTCCCAGTAGGCGCGCGCGGTATTAAGCAACGTGAACGTGCCGACGATATTGGTCTGGATAAACGCCCCCGGCCCGTCGATGGAGCGGTCCACATGCGATTCGGCGGCTAAATGAATCACCGCGTCGGGCTGGTGCTTGGCGAAAATCTCCGCCATAGCGGCTGCGTCGCAGATATCCTTCTGCTCGAAAATATAACGCGGGTCTTTGGCGACAGGCGCCAGCGATTCAAGGCTCGCGGCGTAGGTCAGCTTATCGATATTGATGACCGTATGTCTGGTTTCGGAAATCAGGAGACGGCAGAGCGCCGAGCCGATAAACCCGGCTCCGCCCGTAACGATAATATTCATGCAGCGGCCTTTTCTTTATCCGTTTGGTAGAAAAAGAGATCCGGCAGGTCGCACATGCGCGGAAGAAGTTTGTCTTTGTCGGAAAGCAGCGCTTCGTCTGCGCTCACGGGCCAGTCGATGCCAAGGTCGGCATCGTTCCACAATATCCCTCCGTCATGGGCGGGGGCGTAGTGGCTGGTGACTTTATAAAACACGACGGTATCGTCCTCCAGCGTGCAATACGCATGGGCGAACCCTGCGGGCACGAGCAGCTGGTCGAGGTTATCCGCCGAAAGCTCGGCGCTCACGTGCTGCCCGAAGGTAGGCGAACCGACGCGCAGATCGACCGCGACGTCGAGAATACGGCCTTTCAGCACGCGCACGAGCTTATCCTGCGCATGCGGCGGTTTCTGGAAATGCAGCCCGCGTACGGTGCCTTTGGTTTTCGAATGGGAAACGTTGTCCTGCACGAAACGCGCGGGAAGGCCGAGTCTTGCGGCCTCCCGCTCGTTGTAGGTTTCGCTGAAAAATCCGCGCGCGTCCTCGAACCGGCGAGGCCGGATCAGTACGACTTCGGGGATACGAAGCGGCAGGATTTCCATCGCACTTCGCTTAAGCCACTTTGGCTAAATTAGCGGTATGACCGATGGCCGGCATCATTTCGCCCAGCGGCACGCGGACCATTTCGTTTTCGGTATCGAAACGCTGTAAGTTTTCGGCATACCAGCGCGCGATGGCGGGCAGCTCGTCCACCAGCCTGCGGCGCGGCGCCCAGCCGAGCGCTGCGATCTGGCTCCATTCAACCGCATAACGGAAGTCGTTGAACGGGCGATCCTGGATATGGGTCACGACGTCCTTCGCGTTCAGGCCGAACAGGCCGCACAGGAGCTGCGCTACTTCCAGGTTCGTATACTCTTCGGTGGTGCCGATGTTGTAGCAGCCGCCGATCTCGCCGAAACGGGCGAGGATATCGAGCGCCTCGGCGAAGTCCCATGCAGAAAGGTAGTGGCGGCTGTTTTTGCCGTTGCCGTGGATGGTAAGGTTCTGGCCCGTGAGCAGCTGGGTCAGGAATTTGGGAATGATCTTCTCGGGGAACTGGCGGATGCCGAAAATATTGTTGGCGCGCACCATGAGCACGGGAAGGTTATAAGAACGGCGATAGCCGCTGATGATCATTTCCGCAGCCGCCTTGGAAGCCGAATACGGGTTGGTGGGTTTCAGCAGCGCGTTTTCATCGGCGGTGCCGGTGATGACTTCGCCGTATACTTCGTCGGTGCTGACGTGGATGATGCGCGGCGTGCGGGCCATGCGGCATGCTTCCATCAGGCAGTGGGTGCCGACCACGTTGGTGCGGGTGAATTCGAGCGAGTTGCCGAACGAATTGTCGACATGGCTTTCGGCAGCGGCGTGGATGACGAGATCCGCCCCTTCCACGGCGCGCGTGCAGGTAGCGAGGTCGCAGATATCGCCGACCATCAGCTCAACACGGGAATCATGGAGCAGGTGCAGGATGTTATGAACATCCGCCGCATAGGTCATCTTATCGAGGACCAGAATCTCGGCGTTGGGATATTCCTTAGCGAAATGTTCGACGATATGGGAGCCGATAAAACCGGCGCCGCCGGTTATGACGATTTTCTTTACATTCTTTTTCATTTACACACCGTTAGAAAAAAGGGTTTATGTTCAAAAACGTCTATTGCGTTGGTCAATATTAATACTTATTTAACGATCAAAAAGCAAGCAAATTGATTAAAATTTGTTAACTAGTGCATTTTGCCTTTTAATTTCATTGCATTGACCCTATAAACACCCTGATATTTTTTTGACGTTTCTTAATTTAAAAAAGAGTCGGCGTTATAACACAATGAGCATTTTTTTCAACAAGTTTAAACCGCTGAAATGCCCGGATTTAGGACAGTTCCGGGCGATGGCGTGCACCCTGGGCGACCAGCTTGTGCATAGCGGCTCGAATTTCTTTACCGGCGTTGTCGTCGGGCGGCTGCTATCCATCGGGGATTTCGGCTCATTCAGTCTTGGCCTGAGCCTGCTCGTGTTTTCGCTCGTGTTTCAGGACAACCTGCTTGCCACCCCCTACACCTATCATCTCTACAAGGCCGACGGCGAGCGCCGGAGGGGCCTTCGCGCCGGGGCTCTGGTGCAATCGCTCATGCTCGCAGTCGTGTGCGGGGCACTGCTTATATCGGTATCGTCCCTGCCCTTCTTCGCGGAGCGGGGCGAAGATTTGCCGCCAATTTTCTTTGCCCTCGCACTATCTCTGCCGCTGATGTTCCTGCGCGAATGCCTGCGCCGCCAGTTCTTCGCGGAATTCCATATGGCGCACGCGCTGAAGCTCGACCTCAGCGTCAGCGCCCTGCAATTCAGCTTCCTCTTTATCATCTGGTTCACAGGCTGGCTTGAGCCTTACGCCGTATTCGCCGCCATGTCGCTGGCAGCCGGGCTCGGCGTGGCCGCGGGCGCGTTTATCATGCGCCGCCAGTTCGATTTCAGAGCCATGAGCGTCGCCGCCGATACGCGCGCAAATATCGTGTTCGGACGCTGGCTGCTCGCCGGGAGTTTCTGCCATCTGGGCAGCTTGTATAGCTATCCGTGGATGGTCTATATGATGCACGGAAAAACCGAGGCGGGTGCGTTCGCAGCATGTTTCAGCCTCATCAACCTGCTCAACCCGTTCATCCTCGGCTTCAACAATTATTTCCGCCCGAAAATCATCCAGACTTATATGGAAAGCGGCGTCACCGCGATGCATAAGCTCATTATGCGCGCCTGCCTGCTCTTCGTGCCGATGGCAGGCGGCATCGTCCTGTTTCTTGCTATTGCAGGAGGCTGGCTGGTTCGGCTGGTCTACGGCGAGGATTTCTCCGGGCTGGGCATGGCGGTAGGCATCATCAGCATCGCTATCGCGCCCACCATCGTCAGCGCGCCGCTGCAACTGGGCATCCTCGCCCTAAACAAACCGCAGCTAAACCCGGTATTCCACATAGTAGCGCTGATCGTCACCGCCGTGGCCGGCATGCCGCTGGCCGTATTATACGGCACCATCGGAGCGGCGTGGGGCTTCGTGCTTTCCACCAGCTGCGCCTGCGCGGCGCTGGCCTATCTCTACCGCCGCGAAATCCGCAGGAAGCACAAAATCCACCTCCCCCGCGCGGGCGAGGAAGCGCCGGATCACGACATCATTCAGGAAATGTAAGCGATCTTGCCCAGCACCGGCAGGCCGAGGTATTTCTGGACATCGGCGTCGGTTTCGATCGTGTCGTCCAGGAATTCGATCAGCACCGCAAGCCCAATGCCACCGACTGCCCCGATCACCAGAATCGCCAGCAATATCATCCACAGCTTCGGCCCCGTCGGCGCGGAAGGCGCGATGGCGTGGCTGATCACCGATACGTTGCCGATGCGCGCGTTGGAAAGCGCGGTGTTGATCTTGTGCTCTTCCAGCTTCTCAAGATAGAGCTGGCGGCTTTTCTTCAGCACTTCAGCGTCCTGTACCAGCCGCACGTATTCCAGTTCCTGCGTGCCGAGCGAGCTCATCTTGCTTTCGATTTTTTTCAGCTCCGACTGCCATTTCGCCAACCGGTGCGCTTCCGACGGACGGCCCTGCAAATCCACGATCATCGAGCGTACTTCGGCGATGTGCTTGAGCAGGTTTTCACGTTCCTCGCTCACGTCCACCATCTGGTTCGCCTCACGGAACGCCTGGATATCGTTCTGCGCCTTTTCCAGCCGCCCGTCGATATCCTTCATCTGCATTTCGAAGATGGCGCCTTCGACATCGTTATGAATACGCGCGCGCTCGGTCAGGTATAAATCCACGAGATTATTAGCCGCCTTGGCAGCAAGCTCGGGCACATAGCTGTACACGGTGACTTCGATGACGTTGGAATCCCCCGTCCCCTTCACCTGCAAATCCTTATTGATAAACCGCTTCATCGCCAGCTGCGCGGGGGTGGGATTGGCCGAAAGCGGCGCAAAGAACCCGTCGATTCCCTTATATATGCCGACCAGCATCTGCCGCATGCCCTTGAACGTATACCACGGATGCTCGTCGAACATGCCCGGATACAGCCCTTCCGGCGTCATGCGGGCGACGAGTTTTTCCGCCACATTGTCGCTGGTGAGAATCTGCACTTCCGAATTGAGCTGCTCTTCGCGGATCATCGACATCATGGGGCTCACGATGGCGTTGGATGGCGTGGCAGGGGTATAAACGTCCTCTCGCCCAATCTTTACAAGGATTTTTGAGCTGGCGGCATAGGTCGGGGCCATAAGCTTGAGGGTGACCAGCGCCACCACCAGCAACGTGAGGAAAAAGGCGCCGATAACGGCCTTTCTCTTGAAAATCAGGGATAATGCGTCGCGCAGACTCAACATGT
>CAZBUX010000110.1:0-6011 GCA_964495185.1 uncultured Rickettsiales bacterium
ATCGTGACAGGCCGTGGGGCTTCATAACGTTGTGAACGCGGCAGGGGTTTGCGCTGGGGCTGCGGTTCGGGCTGCGGCTGGGGAACGATCTTCGCTTCGTCGCTATCGCTGCCGAATATATCGCTGAACCATGAGGTTCCGGGCTTTTTAGGTTCCGGGACTGCAGCAGCGGCAGGCGCCGGTGCGGGCTCAGCCCGGACGACGGCAGGCACGGCTGCGCTGGCGGGCGCTGCGATGGTCGCCTGTTTTACGGGGGTGGCGTTGTCGTCAGCGAACGGGTTGATCTTGCCGCCGCCGTCACGGCGTTCGAGGTATTCGGCCTGCGCTTTTTTACCCGCGACAGGATCGGCGAATCCCCACATGCCGCGTAAGCTACCTTCCATCACCAGCGAATAAAGCGCGGTTTCGATGGCCTGACGCACGGCGAGCTGGCTCGGCTCGTTGACCGAAAAACCGGTTTCCGCTTCGAGCAGTTTATCGAAGGCGAGGTAGCGCAGCACACTGCCGGAAACGGCGTAGGAGAACACGGTTTTAGAGCTGTTAACCGCGAGCACCACCTGCCCGTTATTGATGTCGATGCCACGCAGGTAGACGGTGACGATATCGCGGCGGTACTGCGTCGAGCCGCTGATGCCGAAATACCCCGCCGCCGCGCCGCCGGTTAAGATGTTGGAGTCGTAGAATACGATGCCGCCTTCGAGCATCATGCCGCCGTAAATCATGGGCGGCAGGTCGGGCAGCTTGCTGCCGTCGGGGCGGGTGTATTCGCTGCGCATGGTGCGGATGATCTGGCGTTCCTTGAGCAGGTTGTTAAGCCCGTTGCGCTCGGCGACGAGGAACCATTTACCGTTGCCCGTATCGAGCAGGGCCTTGACCAGCACGGACACGCCGCCCTTGGTCACGGCGCTGGAATAATCGGTAAACTGGTCGTTGTATTTGAACTGGCCGGTCTGATCCTGGAAATCATAGACGGCGATGGGAATCTGGCGACTGGGCGTGGGAAGCTTCACGAGAAGTTGCCCGGCGCGGGTGGTATCGGTCACCTGCGCTTCCTGCACGAAACGGTTCTGGTACAGCTCGACGGGCGAGCATGCGGCCAGAATCAGGCAAAGGGATAGCGTTAAGCGTTTTTTCATAATCGCCTTATTTTAAAGGGTTTTAGTAATTATTCTATTAAAGCGGGAACGAAATTTCGGTAGTCGTTCCTGCAATCGTGTCCCTAAATGTAATAAACCGTGTTCCACCTACGGTAATATAATCCGCAAACGTGCCGTCGCCGAAGTTGATGGTGCCGTCGGCGGAATTGGCGTTAGTCAGAATCTGCTGGTAGCGCGAAGCCAAGCTACTGATAACACTTCTTTTTAAAAGATCAGCCTCGGAAAGCTGCGAAAACGCCGAAGAGGATGAGGCACGGCGCTCCTTGGGACGGCTGAGCTCGGCCTGCTTATCGAGATTGCCTGCGTTATAGGGGTTGGCGGTCGGCGTAATGCGCGGGTTGCTGCCGCGATAGAGCAGCGTTCCGGCGCTGGCTTCCATGGACGTCAGCGCTGCGATTGCCGATGCGATGATTGCAATTTTTTTCATAGTTTCTCCTCACTTCTCTTCGTAGGTTTCGCTATCCTCAACGATTTCGCCGTTTTGGATGATTTTGGACTGGTTGTGCTGGCCTTCCTGCGTCCGCCTGGCATGGTTTTTCATGCCTTCCTGCTCAAGCAGGAGTGCGTTGTCGTCGCCGGACTGCGAGGTGACCGCGCTGTTGCTGTCGCCCTGCTGGTAAATACTTATGCTGTTTCCCGGCCTGTTTTTCTCGATCACCGCCTGCGCGCGGCCACGCGGTGTTAAGGTCGGATCGGTGACCACCGCCTTTTGGTAATCGGCAGATTTTTTTGCGGCTTTACCGTTTTTCAAATCGACTTTTTCGTCGATCTTATCTTTGTCGATGGGCTTTGCAGCTTCCACGTTCTGGCGGATTTCCACCGAATTTCCCTTGCCCGATTGCGTAACCGTCACATGGCCCGAGCCCACCTGCTCGATCACGACCGAATTGGCGGCAAACGCGCTCGTTGAGGTAAGCGCCGCGGCAAGGCTAAGGATCGACGGTGTTTTACGCATGATCGCTAATTCCCCTGTATGATGCTGATGCTCTGGTTATTACCGTTCTGGGTAATATCCATCTGCTGCTTGTCGCCATATTGCTCGATGTGGGCGCTGTTGGCGACACCGTTCTGGGTAATTTCCGCGACGTTGCCGCTACCTTCCTGCACTACCGATGCGAGGTTAGCCTCGCCTTCCTGCCGGATGTAAGCCGTGTTCATATCGCCCGATTGGGTAAGGCGCGCCTGATTGCCGGTGCCGGACTGGGTCATGTACGCATGGTTGGCAACGCCTGTCTGATGCACGGCGGTGCGGTTTTCATCACCGAGCAGCGCGATTTCCTGGATGTTGCCGCTGCCCACGGCGTGGGATTCGATCAGGTTGTGGTTACCGCTGGCGCCACTGACCGTAAGCTGGTTGAGATCGCCCTCCTGCGTGCCGATAATGCCGCTTTCGCCCCAGACCTGCTCGATGTTAATGACGTTGGCAGCACCCTCCTGAATCAGCTCGATACCATAAGTATCCGCGCGTGCAGTAGAAACCGCAAGCAAGGCGGCGATAAAGGGCAGAAAATAACGATCAGGCGTTAATATCATGTATATACTATATATTTTTGCTATTTTTCGGCAGATTATTAATGGTTTATTAATAATTCATATTAGTCAACTTGCATGACGGTATCATGTCAAAATCATGAAGTTTTTGTGACAAAATCGACGGTTTCCCAGCCGAAGCCCCGCAAATACTTGATTGGCGTTATGCAATACGCTAGCCTTTGAGGGAAAGAATATAGGTAAAATGCTGAAAAATAAAAAAATATTACTCGTGCTTCTCAGTATCGGCCTGCTGGCCGCAGGAGCGGCACTGTTTTCTGGTTATTTTTCAGATAATAACGGCGAAAAGTATACGACTTTCAGCGTCAATCGCGCGGACATCGAACAATCCGTCTCAGCCAGCGGGACATTAAACCCGGTTAAACTCGTCAATATCGGCACGCAGATTTCAGGGGTGGTCACGAAACTGCACGCCGATTTCAACGATAAGGTCATACAGGGCGAGGTTCTGGCGGAGCTCGACCAGTCGCTCATCAACGCCCAGCTGCAACAAAGCACGGGTGCGCTCGCCAGCGCCGAAGCGTCGCTCAAGCAAGCCAAAGCGAATTTTATCCGCACCGAAGCGCTTTATAAGAAGAAATATGTCGCCAAGGCCGATCTCGACCTCGCCCGCCAGCAACTCGAAACCTCGCAGGCGCAAGTGCAGATCGCGGGCGGCCAGGTCGGCCGCGATCAGGTGAATATCGGTTATACCGTTATCCGTTCGCCGGTTTCCGGCGTGGTCATATCGCGTAACGTCGATGTCGGGCAGACGGTGGCCGCGAGCTTCCAGACCCCTACCCTTTTCGTCATCGCGCAGGATCTGCGGCAGATGGAAATTTATACCAGCCTGTCGGAAGCCGACGTCGGCAACGTCAAGGAAAACATGCCGGTGCGCTTCACGGTGGACGCTTTCGTCGGACGAAAGTTCGAAGGCAAGGTGCGGCAGGTGCGGCTTAACACCACCACCGTGCAGAACGTCGTCACTTACAACGTCGTTATCGACGTCGATAACGAAGACCTGGCACTGCTTCCCGGCATGACTGCGTTCGTCACCATGATACAGGACACAAGAACCAATGTGCTGCGCGTGCCGAACGCAGCACTGAATTTCCGTCCCGAAAACGTGAGAAAGCAGCGTGCACCCGAAGAGCCTTTAGCGGAGGGACAAAAATCCGTGTATGTGCTGGAGAACGGCCGCCCCAGACGGGTTGCGGTCACCACCGGCATCAACGACAATAAATTCACAGAGATCGTCGAAGGCCTGAAAGAAGGCGACGCAGTGATCACGCAGGATATCAGCACCGCCCGCAAATCCGGCGATGCGCGCCAGCAGCCCCGGCAGGGCGGCGTGCGCCTGTTTTAGTCATGGCGGAAACTCGCGCAGAACTGGTTCGGATCAACCATCTTTACAAACAATACGAAAGCGATGCTGGCGTGATAACGCCAGTGCTGAAGGATGTGAACATCACCATCGGCGAAGGCGAATTCGTGGCGATCATGGGGCCGTCAGGCTCGGGCAAGTCTACCTTCATGAACATTCTTGGCTGCCTCGATACACAGACCAGCGGCGAATATTTCCTGGGCGGCCAGGACGTAAGCGCGCTTAGCGCCGACGCCAGCGCCCTGCTGCGCAACCGCACGCTCGGGTTCGTCTTTCAGGGCTTCAATTTGTTGCCGCGGCGCAGCGCGCTTTCAAATGTAGCCATGCCGCTCATCTGCGGCGGCAGGGACAAAAGCGAGTGGCTGCCGCGCGCAACTGAGATGCTGGAAAAAGTCGGGCTTTCGCACCGGCTGCATTCGCTGCCAAGCCAGCTTTCCGGCGGGCAGCAGCAACGCGTGGCCATCGCCAGGGCGCTGGCGGGAAGCCCGCGCGTCATCCTGGCCGATGAACCCACCGGCAACCTCGACTCGACCACCAGCGCCGAAATCCTCGACCTGCTCGTCGCGCTCAACACGCGCGACGGCATCACCATCGTAATCGTCACCCACGAACCCGATATCGCGCAGTATGCCAAACGGCTGGTAAAATTCCGCGACGGCGTAGCGGTGTATGACGGCGCGGTGACCAAGGAAGGGCTGGACGCATGAGCATGAAAAAAACCGCCGTACTCGCCGAGGCGTGGGTGTCGCTACAATCGACTAAAATGCGCAGCTTCCTCACCATGCTCGGCATCATCATCGGCGTCGGCTCGGTGGTGCTGATGCTCGCCATCGGGCAAGGCGTGCAGAACCGTATCAAGGAATCGATCAGCTCGATGGGAAGCAATTTGTTCATCGTGCTCTCCGGCTCGACCACTTCCGGCGGCATACGCTCCGGCGGCGGCAACGCCCCTACCCTCACCACTTCCGACGCCGCCGAGATTGCGCAGCTTCACGGCGTTTCCGGCGTCGCGCCCGCCATGCCCGGCACGGCACAGGTCGTAAACGGCAGCAATAACTGGAGCACTTCGGTTACCGGCGTTACGCCCGATTACCTGCGCGTGCGCGAATGGCGGTTGCTCAAAGGCATGAATATCAGCGAGGAAGACCTGCGTTCGGCCACGCGCGTAGCGCTGATCGGCACGACAACGCTAAACAATCTCTTCCCCGGCGGCGACCCCGAAATGGGCGCGGAAATCCGCATTAAAAATATTCCCTTCGAGATTATAGGGATCCTCGAAAGCAAAGGCCAGACGCTCGACGGGCGCGACCAGGACGACGCCATCCTCGTACCGCTGACAACCGCGCAGCGTAAACTCCACGGCGCGCTGTTTCCCGGATCGGTACGCTTCATCACCGTCAAAGCGGAATCGGAAGAAGCGATGGACCGGCTCGAAGGCGATATGCGCCACCTGCTGCGCCGGCTCCACCGCATCGCACCCGGCGCCGATGACGATTTCACCATCCGTAACTTAACCGCCGTGGCGCAGACCGCCGAGATGAGCGGCAAAGCCATGTCGGCGCTGCTCGGCTCGATCGCCTCGATCTCGCTGCTCGTCGGCGGCATCGGCATCATGAACATCATGCTGGTATCGGTCACCGAGCGTACCCGCGAGATCGGCATACGCAAAGCCATCGGCTCATTCGAGCGCGACATCTTGCTGCAATTCCTGCTCGAAGCCGTGATCATCTCGCTTACCGGCGGGCTGATCGGCACATTACTCGGCGTGGCAGGTTCGTTTATCGCGACATGGGTGATGGATATGGAAACGCAGGTGAGCCTGTTTTCCATCCTTCTTTCATTCGCGGTCGCTGCAGGGGTAGGGATTTTCTTCGGCTATTACCCTGCGAAGAAAGCGGCGGGACTTAAACCGATCGAAGCGCTTAGGTATCAGTAGGATA
>CAZBUX010000111.1:0-6009 GCA_964495185.1 uncultured Rickettsiales bacterium
TCATCAATATGGGTGTCGGCGAAAACGTCAACGACAGCAAGACCGTTCTTGCCGCCGCTGCCGAACTCGGCCTGATCACCGGCCAGAAGGCGCTCATCACCAAGTCGAAGAAGGCTATCGCAGGCTTCAAGCTGCGCGAAAACCTCGCCATCGGCTGCAAGGTTACGCTGCGCAAGCACCGTATGTACGAATTCCTCGATCGCCTGGTCAACACCGCGCTTCCGCGCGTGCGTGACTTCCGCGGCGTGAACCCGAAAAGCTTCGACGGACGCGGCAACTACGCGCTCGGCCTGAAAGAGCAGCTGGTGTTCCCGGAAATCAACTACGATAAAATCGACCAGATCCGCGGTATGGACATCATCATCGTCACCACCGCGAAATCCGACGACGAAGCCCGGGCGCTGCTCGCCGGTTTCCAGATGCCGTTCATTAAGTAAGAAAAGAGGTAGCTTGTGGCTAAACTGAGTTCCATCGAAAAAAACAACCGCCGCGGTCGCATGATCAAGAAAGATGCACCGAAGCGCGCCGCGCTGAAGGCGATCATCATGAACAAGGAACTTCCGATGGAAGAGCGCATGGATGCGCAGTTCAAGCTTTCGGCCATGCCGCGCAACGGCGCCAAGAACCGCTACCGCAACCGCTGCGAGCTCACGGGCCGCACGCGTGGCACCTATCGTAAATTCAAGCTGTCGCGCATCAAACTGCGCGAGCTTGGCTCGTTCGGCCGTATTCCCGGCCTGACCAAAGCCAGCTGGTAAGGAGAACCGTTATGTCGATGAATTTCCGTCTCGCAGATATGCTCGCACAAATCCGCAACGGGCAGATGGCCCGCCACGAAGTGGTGCGCTGCCAGGCTTCCAAGCTTTTGGGCAACGTGCTCGAAGTGCTGAAGAGCGAAGGCTATATCAGCGATTACAAAAAGACCGGCGAAGAGCAGAAGCCGGAGTTCGAAATCGAGCTGAAGTACTTCGAAGGCGAGCGCGTGATCAAGGAAATCGAAATGATTTCCAAGCCCGGCCGCCGCGTCTACAGCGCTATTTCCACCTTGCCGAAATTCTACAACGGCCTCGGTATCGCCATCCTCTCCACCTCCAAAGGTGTGATGTCGGATTTCGATGCGCGCCAGGCCAATGTGGGCGGCGAAGTGCTTTGTTCAGTATTCTAGAGTTGATGCGGAGAAATTATGTCACGCGTAGGTAAATTACCGGTAGCGATCCCGTCAGGTGTGACGGTGACGATCAGCGGCCAGAACATCGCCGTCAAAGGCGCCAAGGGCGAGCTGAAGGCCGTGTTCGCGCCGGAAGTCAAAATCGAGGTGAAGGAAGGCAATGCCTGGATCACCCCGCATGCCAAGACCAACCGTGGCCGTGCCATGTGGGGCACGTGGCGCCGTCAGGTCGCCAGCATGGTCGAAGGCGTTTCCAAAGGCTTCACCGTCCGCATGGAAATCCAGGGCGTCGGTTTCCGTGCGGCTGCCGATAAGAACTTCCTGAGCATGGCGCTCGGCTTCTCGCACGAAATCAAATACGCTATCCCGGCCGGCATCGAAATCAAATGCGAAAAGCCGACCGCGATCGCCGTAACCGGCTTCGACAAGCGCCTCGTCGGCCAGGTCGCCGCCGAAATCCGCGCGCTCCGCAAGCCGGAACCGTATAAGGGCAAGGGTATTCGTTATGAAAACGAATACGTGAGAATGAAAGAAGGAAAGAAGAAGTAATATGTCGCAAGCAGTCAGGTCAAAGGCGCTCTTCGATCGCCGCCAGAAACGTACCCGCCACGCCATTCGCAAGAAGGCCGTGGGCCGCGTGCGTCTTTCCGTATTCCGTTCCGGCCAGCATATCTATGCGCAGCTGATCGACGACGTGCAGGGTAAAACCCTTGCCGCGGCGTCGTCGCTCGACAAGGAAGTGAAAGACAAGGTCAAGTCCACCTGTACGGTGGAAGCGGCCAAGTCGGTCGGTGCTCTCATCGCCAAAAAAGCCAAGGAAGCCAAAGTCGGTGCGGTCGTGTTCGATCGCGGCGGCTATCTCTTCCACGGGCGCGTCAAGGCTCTGGCCGACGCTGCCCGCGAAGGCGGACTCTCATTTTAATATAGGATCAGGATTTTATGGCTCGCGAACAACGCAACGAAGACCGCAAAGGCAGAGAAGAAGGCAGCGAACTGATCGACAAGCTCGTGTCGATCAACCGTGTCGCCAAAGTCGTGAAGGGCGGTCGCCGCTTCGGTTTTGCCGCACTCGTTGTCGTCGGTGACGGCAAGGGCAAAGTCGGTTACGGCTCGGGCAAGGCGAAGGAAGTTTCCGACGCCATGCGCAAGGCGCTCGACGACGCCAAGAAGAAAATGATCCGTATCCCGCTGCGCGAAGGCCGCACCGTGCACCACGACCTCTACGGTCGTTTCGGCGCCGGCAAGGTCATCATCCGCACCGCGCCCACCGGTACCGGCATCATCGCCGGCGGCCCGATGCGTGCCGTGTTCGAAGCGCTCGGCGTGCAGGACGTGGTTGCCAAATCGGTCGGCACCTCCAACCCGCACAACATGCTCAAGGCAACCTTCGCGGCGCTTCAGGAAATGAAGTCCCCGCGTGCGGTCGCTGCCAAGCGCGGCAAGAAAGTCGGCGATATCGTCGAACGCCGCGAAGGTGAAAAATCCGAACAGAAAAGCGATAAGGAATAAGCACGATGACGACGCAAGCCCCCAAAAGCGCCGCGAAGCCTAAAACCGGCAAACCCCCGGCTTCCGTGAAAGCGGCTGCCGCTGCACCCAAGGCGGCCGAAGCCAAGAAACCCGTTGCCAGACAGCAGGCTACCGGCGGCCAGGTGAAAGTCACCCAGATGGTCGGTTCCATCGCCCGCAAATGGGACCAGAAGGCGACGCTGATCGGCCTCGGCCTCAACAAGCGCCACCGCTCACGTGTCCTTAAGGACACGCCGGAAGTGCGCGGAATGATTTATAAAGTCAGGCACCTGATTAAAGTAGAAAAGGCGTAAGGTAGAACATGCAGCTCAACGAACTCAAATCCAACCCCGGTTCCCATAAGCGCCGTATGCGCGTAGGCCGCGGTATCGGCTCCGGCAAGGGCAAGACCTCGGGCCGCGGCGGCAAAGGCCAGACCGCGCGTACCGGTGTTCGCATCAACGGTTTTGAAGGCGGCCAGACCCCGATCCATCGCCGTCTCCCCAAGCGCGGTTTCAACAACCACTCGCGCAAGGTGTACGCCACCATCAATACCGGCGCTATCCAGAAAGCCATTGAATCCGGCCGTCTCGACGGCAAGAAGGATATCGACGTTGCCGCGCTTCAGGCCGCTGGCCTCCTGCGCAAGAACGTCCGCGAAGTGAAGCTTCTTGCCAAGGGCGAAATCAAGAGCAAGGTCACGCTTTCGGTTACTGTCGCTTCCGAAGCCGCTAAAGCCGCGGTAGAAAAAGCAGGTGGCAAAGTTACGGTTGCAAAAGCCGCCGCCGCTGCCTAAGTATCGTCATCCCGGCGTGATGTCGGGGTCTTATGTTGATCGTGTTGAATGTTGAGAGATAAGATTCCGGCTCCCCGCCGGAATGACAGGAAGATAAGATGACCTCTGCCGCAGAACGCCTGGCCTCCAATATGAATTTCGGTGTGCTTTCGCGGGCCACCGAGCTTAAAAAACGCCTCTGGTTCGTGCTTGGCGCACTTATCGTCTACCGCCTCGGCACTTATATCCCCGTACCGGGCATCGACCCCCATATCCTCGCGGAAATCTTCGCCAAGCATCAGGGCGGCGTTCTCGGCGTATTCAACATGTTCACCGGCGGCGCGCTTTCGCGCATGACCATCTTCGCGCTGGCCGTGATGCCGTACATCTCGGCGTCGATCATCATTCAGGTGCTCACCGTCGCCGTGCCGCAGCTCGCCGCGCTTAAAAAAGAAGGCGAAGCCGGACGCCGCAAGATCAACCAGTACACCCGTTACGGCACCGTTTTCCTCGCCGCGTTCCAGGGCTACGGCATCGCCGTCGGCCTCGAAGGCATGACGGGCGCCAAGGGTTCCGCCGTCATCGATCCGGGCCTGTTCTTCCGCTTCACCACCACGGTTACGCTTACCGGCGGCACCATGTTCCTCATGTGGCTGGGCGAGCAGATCACTGCGCGCGGCATCGGCAACGGCATCTCGCTCATCATCTTCACCGGCATCATCGCCAGCCTTCCCGCCGCCATCGGCCAGACGCTGGAGTTGGGCCGCACCGGCGTCATGTCCACGGCGCTTATCCTCCTCATCATCGCCATCGTGCTCGGCCTGATCATGCTGATCGTGTTCTTCGAACGCGCGCAGCGGCGCATCGTCGTGCAATACCCGAAACGCCAGATGGGCAATAAAATGTTCGGCGGCGAATCCACCCACATGCCGATCAAGCTCAACACAGCGGGCGTCATCCCGCCGATTTTCGCCAGCTCGATTTTGCTGTTCCCGCTCACTATCGCGAGCTTCCAGTCCAACAGCGGCTCGGAAATCCTGCGCACCATCAGCGCCTATCTCGGGCACGGCCAGCCGCTTTACATCGTGCTTTACGTCGCGCTCATCGTGTTCTTCTGCTTCTTCTATACGTCCATCGTTTTCAACCCGGCGGAAACCGCCGACAATCTGAAGAAGAACGGCGGCTTCGTTGCGGGCATCCGCCCCGGCCAGCAGACCGCGGAATATCTCGATTACGTGTTGACCCGGCTCACCGCCTTAGGAGCCATCTACCTCTCCCTGGTCTGCGTCATGCCGGAAATCTTCATCGCTAAATATTCGGTGCCGTTCCAGCTCGGCGGCACGGGGCTGCTCATCGTCGTCAACGTCACCATCGATTTCGTGACGCAGATCCAGTCGCATCTGTTTGCGCACCAGTATGAAGGCCTGATCAAAAAGGCCCGTCTTAAAGGGAAGATAAAATAATGAACGTTATTTTGCTTGGCCCGCCCGGAGCGGGGAAGGGGACGCAGGCGGAGTTCATCCAGAAGAAGCTCGGCATCGCCAAGCTTTCCACCGGCGACATGCTCCGCGCCGCCGTCGCCTCCGGCTCGCCGCTCGGCGCGCAGGTCAAAGGCATCATGGATAGCGGCCAGCTCGTTCCCGATGAAATCATGATCAAGCTCATCCGCAGCCGCATCATGTCGCCCGATTGCGTACACGGCTTCATTCTCGACGGTTTCCCGCGCACGCTCGCGCAGGCCGAAGCGCTCGACCGCGTGCTCGGGCAGGACGAAACCGCCATCGACCACGTCATCGAAATCAAGGTCGACGACCAGAAACTTATCGCCCGTATCGCCGGGCGCTATGCCTGCGCCAAGTGCGGCGCCGGTTACCACGATGAGTTCAAGAAACCCGGCAAAGAAGGCGTCTGCGACCAGTGTGGCCATACGGAATTCACCCGCCGCGCCGACGATAACGCCGAAACCATCGCCAAGCGTCTGGAAAGCTACCACCGCCAGACCGCGCCGCTGCTGCCTTATTACGAAGAAAAAGGCGTGCTTTCGAGCGTCGACGGCATGGCTGAAATCGACGAGGTTACGAGGCAGATCGACAAAGTGCTTGGTAACGTCGAAAAAGCAGCGAAAAATGGTTGACCTAAGCCCAAATATGCTTATCATTTCCGCTCTTTACCGTATAGTTTTAGTGTAACTACTTAATATTTGAGGATTTTGTGGCTCGTATCGCTGGCGTAAACATTCCTTCGGCCAAAAGGCTGGACATCGCGCTTACCTACATTCACGGCATTGGCCGTGTGAAGGCCGTGGAAATCTGCGAAAAAGCAGGTCTTCCCGCCGATAAACGCGTTCACCAGCTGGCGGAATCGGAAGTCATCCGCGTTCGCGAAATCATCGACCGCGACTACATGGTCGAAGGCGATCTGCGCCGCGAAGTGTCGATGAACATCAAGCGCCTTGTCGACCTCGGCTGCTATCGCGGCCTGCGCCATCGCAAAAAGCTGCCGGTCCGCGGCCAGCGCACGCACACCAACGCCCGCACGCGCAAAGGCAAAGCCAAAC
>CAZBUX010000112.1:0-6007 GCA_964495185.1 uncultured Rickettsiales bacterium
AATCGTGACGATTTATCGTCGCTTGGTTTGGCGAACGCGCGCAAATCGTTCCGTTCACGTTATGATTTCGAATGTGCTTCCGCTACATGATTTGCTTGGGTTTAAACGTTATGCGCGAATGCGGAAAACAAAAAAACATGCGTGTTTTTCTTGTCCCGGATATAGATTGCATTTTATGTAATTTCGTTTCGAGTGTGATATAAAAATCACAATTTAAGTGCGATTCGGGTTGCACAATTCTAACTTCGCGGCATGATATTGGTGCTTATGGCACGCATCACCGACCGTTTCATTTCTGTTTTTTTCGCTTCGCTGATCGGCGCGACGATTTTTTCCGCACCCGCTTCGGCGGCGAGGATTTCCTATTTTGATATGACGTCGAAGCGTTCCGACAATCTCGTACCGTTTCCGAAATGGACCGGCGTCGTCACGCGTTTCGATAAAGAAAAGAAACAGCCCGAAAGCGAATGCGACCAGCGCCAGTATCATCCCTGCGTTATAAAAGAATGGTCGGCGATGCTCGACGAAGTGCGCGAAAAATCGTTCCGCGACCAGCTCGACGCTATCAACGAGTGGGGCAACGCGCATCCCTATATAATAGACCAGCTCAACTGGGGTATGGAAGATTACTGGGAAACGCCGTACCAGTTCATGGAAGTCAACGGGGACTGCGAAGACTACGCCATCGCCAAATATTATTCGCTGCGCGCGCTCGGACTTCCCGACGATCGCATGCGCATCATCATCGTGCAGGATTTAAATCTCGGCGGTATCATCCATGCCATACTCGGCGTATATGATGGTGACGAACTGCTTATTCTCGACAACCAGAGCAAGCAGGTCATTCCGGCCCTGAACATCTATCACTACCGTCCCATTTACGGTGTAAACCACGAATGGTGGTGGGCGTATTACCCTAAAGTATGACGATTTTGGCTCTAAAATACACCAATTCCGCGTTATTTTCTCGACTTTATCGTGCAGGACGTTTATAAGATTACCACCTGAAATGGTGGGAAACCAAGGCTTACAGGAGATTACCCGTGCCAGCTTCCATAGAAGAAAACAAAAAACCCGAAACGCCTAATTTCGCCCCGAGATTCTACGGCATCGCCGTTCTCGTAGCTGCGATTTTCATTATCGGCGGCTGGCTGATCGTACGTTTCGCCGCCGTCGACCTCGCGCGCGACATGCAGACATGGCAGGAAAAACTCAGCCTCATCGCCGAAAGCCGCACATCGGAAACCGGCAACTGGGTCTCCGATCATTTCAAGGAATTGCGTACGCTGGCCGATAATCCGTCGTTGCAGCTCTATCTCACCGAACTCCAGAGCGCGCCGGAAGCCAAGGGCAACGCCGCCGTGCAGGAACCCGCGCAGAAATCGTACTTACGCAACCTGCTCGTATTCACTGCGGAGCGCACCGGCTTCTCCGCTCCCGTGAACGCCAACATTCCCGCCAACGTTGCGCAGGAAAGCAAAAGCGCGCTCGCGGTCATCAATAACGAAAGCCAGATCGTCGTTTCCACCTCCATGACGCCCGCCGTGCGCGACGTCATGCTGGAGCGCGCGAAAACCGCCACGCGCGGCGAGGAATCGCTCATCGACATCCAGAAGGACAGCGAAGGCGCCTTATACATAGGCTTCGTCGTTCCCATCTTCTCCATTCAGGGCGAACACACGCCGGAAGCGCAGATCGGCAAGGTCATCGGCATAAAAACCATCGACGCCGACTTCTTCGCGCTGCTGAAACATCCCGGCGTCACCGAGCAGACGCTTGAAGCCGTGCTGGTGCGCGACACCGCCGACAACAAGCTGGAATTCATATCCCCGCTGCTGGACGGCACCGAGGCGCTGTCCAAGCAGATCGAGCGCAACGCCGCCAAATCCACCGAATCGGCGCTCACCAAAACCGTTGGTGACTTTGTAAGTGATAAGCGCGATTACCGCGACAAGCCAGTGCTCGGCATCTCGCGCAACATACCCGGCACTCCATGGTCCCTGCTGGTAAAAATCGACCGGCAGGAAGCGCTCGCGGAAAGCGACGCACGCCGCAGCTCCATGATCATCTTTTTCTTCCTGATCATCGCCATCATCATCCTCATCATCCTCACCGTATGGTGGCACGCGCATTCGAAACGCTCGATGATGATGTCGAGTTATTTCCGCAAGCTTGCGGCGCAGGCACAGGCGCAGGAACAGCTGTTGCGGCTCGTGGCCGACCACCAGCCCGAGCCCATCTATATCATCGACACCAAGCAGACCTTTCAGTTCGCCAACCAGAAAGCCGCCGACGACGCCGACATGACGGCAAGTTTCGTGGCTGGAAAAACGCTTTCCGACATTCGCGGCACCATGCGCGCTGCGCAGATCTGGGAGCAATGCAAAAAAGCGCTGGAGCGTAACCAGATCGTGTTCGACATCGCAAACGTGCCCGGCACGTTCGGCGAGCGCGTTATCCGCTCGGCCTACGCGCCGCTCGATCATATCCCCATCGCCACCCTGCCGGAACAAAGCCCCGGCATACTCGTGGTGGAACAGGATATCAGCGA
The DNA here is from genome assembly GCA_964495185.1 of uncultured Rickettsiales bacterium. Taxonomy (GTDB): domain Bacteria; phylum Pseudomonadota; class Alphaproteobacteria; order Rickettsiales; family SXRF01; genus CAZBUX01. The sequence goes on from CAZBUX010000112.1 coordinate 2,552, forward strand.
AGTGGTCCACGAGCGCGAGCAGCGACTCAGCACGCAGGACGAGCTGATACATACCCTGGTGGGGTTAGTCGATAAGCGTGATCCGTTCGCTGCCGACCATTCGCTTCTGGTGTCCAAGCTCGCCGCCGAAACCGCGTCGCAGATGGAGCTGGACAACATCAGCATCGACACCGCGCGCATCGCGGGGAGCCTGATGAACATCGGTAAGATTCTTGTTCCCACCGAGTTGCTCACCAAGACCGACAGCTTAAGCGGCGATGAAAAGCGCATCGTGCGCGAATCGATGCTCGCCGCCGCCGACCTGGTAAAAAACATCAGCTTCGACGGCCCTGTCGCCGAAACGCTGAAACAGTGGCAGGAAAAATGGGACGGCACCGGGCCGCTTGCGCTTAAGGGGGAATCGATCCTCGTCACCGCACGCATCATCGCCGCCGCCAACGCGTTCATCGGCATGATCAGCCCGCGTTCGTGGCGTACCGCCATGCCAGTCGACGCCGCCGGAAAATTCCTGCTCGACCAGTCGGACACGCTGTTCGACCGCCGCGTTACCGTAGCGCTCATTAACTACGTCGATAACCATCACGGCAAGGAATGGCTGGAACAGGTGCTCGCGGATAAGAAAAAAGACGCGGCATAATCCATGCATAATCCCATGCACCGCCAGGTGCTGCTCGCCATGCGCCCATGCGACCGCCGCGACATCGCCTGCGCCACGCTGCAATCGCTCGATTATGACGTATGCCTCGCCGACAGCGCGAAGGAAGCCATCGCCCAGCTTGGCGGCCGCGCGCCCAACCTGGTCATCACAAGGCAGGATTTAGCCGACGGTTTCGATGCAGGCCTTGAAATCGTGCGTCACGTCAAAGAGCACTATCGCGCCGTTCCCGTGGCCATCCTGTCGTCGGGTGGTATTCATTCGCATATCGTGCTGGCCAGCGACGTGCATCGCTACGAAGACGACATCATGGATGCAAAAGCCGTAGCACCGCTCATGGAGCGCATCGCCGCCGAGACGAGCGAGCGCGGCAAAAAAAATCTGATAAGCTAATTTTTTTACGAAAACTTATTCGTCCTGGGGAAACCCGTAGGCGGCAATCTGCCCGCATCCGCCCGGTTGCCGATCCACGGCTTGAGGTCGGTTTCAGTGCGGGTTTTTTCGCCGAGCTGCCAGCTTAAGCCTTCTTTCAGCTTAAATACCTTCACGTCGGCCATTTTTCCGTCTTTGTATTTCTGCAGCGTGACGCCCTGGCCTTTTTTCATCGGCGGGAGCTGGCTGAGCGGGAAGATGAGCAGCTTGCGGTTCTCGCCGATCACCGCCACGTGGTCGCCCTGCACAATGGCGCAGGCGGAAGCCTTATGGCCAGGCGTGGGGTTGAGTATCTGCTTTCCGGCACGCGTTGAGGCTTCCACATCGGCCATATCGACTACGAATCCCTTACCGGCGTCCGATGCCACCAGCAGTTTACTGTCGGCGGCGAAGATATGCAGACTAACGACCTCGTCGTCGTTTTGCATGTCAATCATCAGGCGGATGGGTTCGCCCTGTCCCTTGCCGCGCGGGATTTTATCGCAGGGCAGGGTGTAGAAGCGGCCCGACGACGAGAACACCACCAGCTTGTCGGTAGTCTGCCCCATAAGCTGGAACTGGGCTTCGTCGCCTTCCTTGTATTTAATATCAGAAACGTCCTCGTCATGGCCTTTGACCGCACGCAGCCAGCCCATTTTCGAGCAAAGAATCGTAATCGGCTCTTTTTCGACGAAGGCTTCGATGTCGATGACGATACCCACCGGCGCTTCGGCAAAATCGGTGCGGCGCTTGCCGAGCGGATTCTTGGTGCCGAAACGCAATTTGATGTCGCGGATTTCGTCGGCGATTTTCTGCCAGCGTTTTTCATCCGATTTGAGAAGCGCCTTCAGCTCTTTCTGCTCCTTCGAAAGCTCGGCATGTTCGCCCTTGATCTCGAATTCTTCCAGCTTGCGTAAGCTGCGCAGGCGCATGTTCAGGATATATTCCGCCTGCACTTCCGAAAGCGACCATTTCTTCATGATGATAGGCTTCGGTTCGTCCTCGCGGCGTATGATGCGGATCAGTTCGTCAAGGTTCAGGTATGCGATCAGGAACCCGTCCAGCACCTCAAGACGGTGCGCGATCTTAGCTAAGCGGTGATTCGTGCGGCGCAGCAGCACATCCTGACGATGGTCGAGGAACGATTGCAGGATGTCCTTCAGGTTCATCACCTGCGGCGCGCCATTGGCGTTCAGCACGTTCAGATTGAAATTCGAGCGCGATTCAAGGTCGGTGGATTTGAACAGCGATTCCATAAGCATTTCCGGATCGACCGAGCGGCTCTTGGGCTCCAGCACGATACGCATTTCTTCCGCCGATTCGTCGCGGATATTGCCGAGCATCGGCAGCTTCTTGTTCTTGAACAGCTCGGCGATCTTTTCGATCAGCCTTGATTTTTGCACCTGGTACGGAATTTCCGTAATCACGATCTGGTACAGCCCATGGCTCAGCTGTTCTTTCTCCCAGCGGGCCCGCACGCGGATTGCGCCGCGTCCGGTTTCATACGCCGTCAGGATATTCGCTTCGGTTTCCACGATAACCCCACCGGTCGGATAATCCGGGCCCGGAATACGGGTGACGAGGTTTTTCACTTTGCAGTCGGGATGCTCGATCAGGTAAATCAACCCGTCGCACAGCTCGCCGACGTTATGCGGCGGAATCGACGTCGCCATGCCCACCGCGATACCTTCCGAGCCGTTCGCCAGCAGGTTCGGAAACGCCGACGGCATGACGACAGGTTCGCTTTCCTCGCCATCATAGGTAGCGCGGAAATTGACCGTATCCTCGTCGATACCGTCCATGAGCGACATGGCGATCTCGGTGAGGCGGGCCTCGGTGTAACGCATGGCCGCCGCGTTGTCGCCGTCGATAGAGCCGAAGTTTCCCTGACCTTCCACCAGCGGGTAACGCACCGCGAACGACTGCGCGAGGCGCACCATCGCCTCATACACCGCCGAATCGCCGTGCGGGTGGTATTTACCTATCACGTCACCGACCACGCGGGCGCATTTCTTATAGCCCGATTTCGGGTCGAGCTTGAGCTGCAACATGGCGTATAGCAACCGGCGATGCACGGGTTTCAGCCCGTCGCGCACATCCGGCAGCGAACGCGCCGTAATGGTGGAAAGCGCGTAAGCGAGATACTTCTCCTCCAGCGTCGTTTTAAACGAGACGAGGTTGACGGTATCGTTAGGCAACGGTTTCTTCGACATGCTCTTCTTTCAACATTCCTATCAGCCGCCCGCGCGCCACAGGGAGTTTCCTCCCATGGGGCTCAGCCAGCCAGTGTTCGAGAAAATAGCCGGTCAGCCTTGTTCCTGCAAGGATTTCCGCCATATTTAGCGGAGTGGTTTTACTCTCTCCCCCTTGAGGGTGGGCAAGCAGGAACC
>CAZBUX010000113.1:0-5925 GCA_964495185.1 uncultured Rickettsiales bacterium
TTTGGGGTTTGGGGTTTGGGGTTTTGGGGTTTGGGTTTTGGGGTTTGGGGTTTGGGCGACAGCCCATCCTCTGCGAATAAAAATCGCCGCCAGAAAATCCGTGACTTCGTAACATTTACCCTGCCGGAAATGGCGCACGACGAATCCGTCCTCGCTACCGCAGCGGGTTTCGAGCATAAGTACATGCATAACTATCTGGAGGATGAGTGAGCTAAGTCACCTGGGCCTCGTCATCCTTGTGATGAGCGAGCGACTACAAACGAAAATGTTAAGGGTGGGTGCGGTGCGTAGCAGCTTCCGCCGCATTGTCGACCTTATTAGCCCACCATCCGTGCACGTGCTTACCGTAGACAGCCTGCATACCGCCAGCCAGGCCGACCAGATTCGGCAGTTCCCAGATAACTGCCATGCGCGCAACGTCATTAGCTTTGCGTTCAGAGAATCCAAGAGTTTTCTGCAGGATATTCGACGAAGCACGTATCAGTTCATCGTTGACCTGATGCCCTACGCTATTCATCACGAGCAATGAGCCCAGATGCGCACCTTCGTCCCAATAGAAAATGCCACGGTCCGATTTATTCATGTAGACCCAACGCCTTGGATCGAACCATTTTGTGTAGGGGTTATCGGGTTCTTCAATTCCAAAGACATGGTTGAGTTTACGCCGGACACGGGTTTTTACAAGCATTGAAGCCACCCATGCAGGCGTAAAAAGCACTACGGTGCGCGCTATGCTGTGCGCGCGTTTTTCGCGCGAGTCATTAGGGTCTATTTTGCATTCATCCAGACGGCAAAGCCTGCTCATGACCTGTTCGATCTTATCGAGATGAGGTTCGACAACCGACTTTGCTAACGCGTCAGTGACCTTGTCTACAAGCCTGGGAAGCACTTCATCGGCAATAGCCACGACGCCAAGCGATGTAACGATAGATGCAATCTCACCTGCCCCGAAACCGATCGATTCATATCCGAAGTTTTCGCGCGGCGTTCTTTTGCTTACGTCAGCTTTATGTGTAGTCTTTTCAGCCATACTCTCCCAGACGAGAAATACTCTTCCCCGACTATAGGATAGCACAGTTCAAGCGATGAAATATGACACTTTTATGAATTCGCCATGCAACTATCCGACTGAGTGCTAAGGATTTTAACAACCCTTACTCTTTACTCTTTGTTGCCCTTAGCCGTTTCCGCCATGAAGGTCGAGATGCTGCTGGTAATGTCGTGCGCCTTTTCAGGGCTTACGATATCCATCATGGATTCATGGTTGAAACCGTACTCTTCCGTCATTTTCTTTTTGACGTCCTCGCTAGGCTCACCCTCCCCGGATTCCACAATAATTCCAAAATCTTCCGGATAGAACGTACCTTGTTTCTGTGCGGCAATAAAGCCTTCAAGCTTGTCGGCACGAACCGCCACATAGGCATAGATTTTCTTTCCATCGGGGCTTTCGCCGCGCACTAAAAGTACGCAAACGGTTTTTTCAGCGATGATTTGTTCGGTAGTTGTCAGCTTAGCCACGATAGCCCACCTTATGTTACGAGTATTCGGTCTGCCCTGCGCTTACGCAGACAGCCTAAGACATTAATTCATAACACAAGATAGGGCGAAACACAATCTTCCAGTACGCAAGCATCCAATTTAATATATTTATATCAATCGGTTATAATTAACATTATTTTTTTTATAAATTTTATAAAACAAAGCGCCCGGAGGCGGCACTTCTCTCCTCCGGGCACCAATCCGCTTTAGGCAACCGGCGAATACGCCGCCGTAGCTCTGATTGCCAATATCCCGATAGGGGTGCCATTCGAATGGCTGCCCGTAGGCGTTGCAACCCCCTTAAGGTATCGCTTCATACCGGCATACCCGAACGTATAAGACACTTCATCCTTAGCCGTAGAATCCACTACCACGGTAGCGCTCGTGCTATTCAGATCAGCGAGCGTAACGTCCACATACGTGGCATCGTCATCGCAATGCTGGAGTTTGAGCGTCCAGTAAACACTTCCGGATAGCGCATCACCCGTCTGGCCAATTGCAAATATCACGCTCGCGCTGTCAAAGCCTTGCAGATCGATAGCGGAAGATGTCTTGGTCGTAATGGTAGTAACAGGATTGAGGGGCTGCGTTACCAGCACCTTGTGAAACAGGTCTCTCATAGAACAATTCCCTTATAAATAGTTTAGGTGGACAGCTTCATCAGCTTGATTGCTTCAAAATTGATAACATCGCCGCCGACACGCTTCGTCGCATAGAACTTAACAAATGGTTTTTCAGTGAACGGGTCGCGCAGGATGCGGATGCCGCGTCGATCTACAATCTGATAAGCCGCCTGGAAATCACCGACAGCAACCGAAAGCGAGTTGGTCGCAGCGGTCGGCATGTCGGTCGCCATATGCACGGGCACCCCCATCAGCGTATCGGGCACACCAAGGGCAAGACCCGGCTGCCACAGGTACTGGTTGGTGGAAGTCTGCTTGAGCAGGCGTACGGCCTGAACCACGGTGCGATTCATCATGAAGCTCGCCCGCTTGCTGTAAGCGTCCTTGAGGGCATAGAACATGTTGATAATCGCATCGGCAGTCACCTGTCCGTTGGTACCGGAGTTGATCTGCTCTACTTTGCCCCAGGTAGTGCCTGAGGCGTAGGTCAGGATACCACGCGGCTGCCCTACGCCGTTACCGCTGATAAAAGCCGTATTTTCCTTACGGGAGAAAATATCGGCGATCTTTCCGGCCAGCCAGTTTTCGATGTCGATAGCCGAATCGTCGACCAGCTTTTGTGTCGCTTTTGGCTGTGCATACAGCTCATTGGTAGGGATATTACGCTTGGCAAGAGTCGGCGAAGCGGTTTCGCTGACCGCACCAGCTTCCGATGTCCAGCCAGCGGCCGCCTGATCGTGATCGTCGATCAATTCCAGAGCATCGGATGAAATAGTTTCAACGGAGGCAAGCTGGCGTAAGGGCGAGGTTTCAAAAATCGATTTCACGATTTTGGACGACATCGTCGGCGTCACCAGATATCCGCCGTCAGGATCGGAGCCGACCGAGAGCGCTTTGGTCTGCAGCGTTTCCAGACCGGCATCCATACCCTTGCGCAGGTAATTACGGAAAGCCTTATCGTACTCGCTAACGGGTGCTTCAGCCGATTTCCCCGCCATCGCATCGACGGAAAGCAACGGACGATTATACGCGGTTTCGATCTGGTCGAGACGTCTTTTATAATTGTCGAGCACGCCGCTTATTGTATTCAGATGCTCATTGTAAAGCGGATCGGCATTGCCTTTGCGATCAATATCGCGCAGGCGGGCGTCATTGACTTGCTTGAACTGCTCCCAGGCGTTGCCCAGAGCGCTCACTCTACTTGTAATTTCAGAGATGCTCATATTATCCTCATGGTTAATCTTATTGATGTAATATTGTCGTAAAGAGGCCTTCCCCCGGAAACGCAGGCGAGCTCATAGATGCAGATATTTTCAGGGAATAATTCTGGCGGCACCAGTCTCAGGAAGCGCCTGAATCTGGTATCTGCGTGTTAGTTCGTCGTAAGTATGCCGATAGCTTCATCCAGCATTCGCGCAAGCTCCATCGCCTGGCCGGAAGCGACCGCCTGCTCCCATAACGCGTCATCTTCAGGTGACATCGACTCGGCCCCCTTTACCACCGTGACGCCGGCAGCCGCATTGGCGGGAAACGTTACAAGGCTGATTTCCCATAATTCCACTTCGGAAAGATGGCGGATGCCGGTTTCGTCATCGATATGGTAACGCACCGGTGAATAGCCGATAGAAAGACCGCTTACCGCTCCCGCTTTAAGAAGCGCATAAGCTTCGCGCGCTCCCTGCACTTCCATCAAAAGCCGGCCTTCGACATAAAGACCGCGTTCATCTTCGAAAATCCGCTCGAACGTACCGATCGGTTTGTCCTGCTGGTGTTGCCACAACAGCTTGATGGAGTGGAGGCGCTTCCCGAGCGTCTGGGAAAATGCGCCGCCGTGAATAACGTCGCGTTGGTTATCCACGACGTCGAACACGCTGGCGTAACCGGCAAACCGGCCCTGTTCGTCCAGCGATTTCAAATCCAGGGCAAAACCGAGCCTCTTGCGCTCACACATGGTGGCGCTGATTTTTTTATCATAATACATGGAAGTTCCTTGATGGTTGGATGCTTACTGCACCTTATCCGCAACGATACGCAGTTCTAAACGCACTTCGTTTTTAATGACGTCGTCCTTCGCCCACTCGCCCTGCCCTATATCGAAGTCTTTGCGTTGCAGGGTCATTGCGCCTTTGGCGATGGCCCGGTTTCCAATCATTTCCAGTTGGAAATTAATCGTCGCCGGCTCAGTCTTGCCTTTTAGCGTGATCTCGCCATCGGCGATGTAATTATTGGTATTGGGCATACGTAAAAGTTTTGTACTCCTGAACGTAGCTTTAGGAAAAGCAGCTTCTGAAAGCCATTCCGGCAGCTTAAGATTGCTCGCCACCGCCTCGTGATCGGAAGCGACACTACCAACACTGACTTCAGCGGTAATGCTGCTCTGGTCAGCGTGCTCAGGATCAAAACGGATATCTGCCGTAAAATTATCGAACCGTCCTTCTACCGGCGCATTGTTCTGGATAGCAAAGAACTTGATGCTGCTTTTATCCTTCACAAGTTTATATGCAGGCACTTCGCCAAAGGCAGATGTAGTATAGAAAAACGCTATCCCTGCCAACGCGGGCAGCCATTTCAAATCACCGAGCTTCATTTCTTAACCTTTACCAAAGGCAACATCCTGCGCAGGATATTATCTTTATAGTAAAAATGATGCAAGAGCGCGGCAGCCGCATGGAGGGCAACGAGCCCGATCAACGCCAGTGCCAGAAGTTCATGGGCTTCCTGAAGGAATTCAAATAATTCTTTATCGGGTTCCACCAGATTCGGCAACATGAACCAACCGAACACCGAAACCTGGAACCCTGCCGCCGAGGACATCATCCATCCCGAAAGCGGCATGGCGAACATTAGTGCGTAAAGCCCGAAATGGGCTGCATGAGCTAGAAATTTCTGCCCTCTTGAAGTCGTAGCCGGCAGCAACGGGGACACATTTGCCAGCTTCCACAAAAGCCGTAATACGGCAAGCGTCAGCACCGTAATGCCAAATGACTTATGCAACCCGTATAAGCGAACCTTATCGGGCGTGGTCTCCATGTCTGCCATTACAAATCCAAGGGCAAGTAACGACGCGATAAGCACAAACACCAGCCAGTGAAACAGCTTGGCTATCGATCCGTACGTTTCCGTTGTGTTCTTGAGCGGCATGGCGAAAGGTTATGACGCCTGACGGGATTTGTCTACCTTCACTTTAATTTTGCCCCATAACCGACCGCAGCACGTTTTTCGTCTTCCGTCAGGAAGCTCGCGCGCTCCACGCGGTCCCAGATCGACTGGTTGCGTGTGGCAAGCACAGGTACGCTTTCGACATCCGGAATGAATTCCACCGGACTGTCGAACATGGCTATGAACCACTGGCTGATAGCATCAGCCGTGCATCCGACCAGAGGCAGAACCGTCTGCTCCCAAAGCGCGAGGCGCGCTTCCTGCAGATTGGAATAGGTATTATCGCCCGGAATCCCGAGCAGCTGGGGCGGCACGCCAAACGCCAGCGCGATATCGCGCGCAGAAGAGTGCTTCGCCTCGATGAAATCCATATCCTTAGGTGAAAGACTAAGCTCCTTCCAGTCCAGCCCGCCTTCCAGCAATAACGGGCGCCCCGCGTTGGTTGGCCCGGAAAACTGTTCGTCTATCTGCAATTTAATACGCGTGTACTGGTCTTCAGAAAGCACACCACTTCCGCCGGCCTCACTACGCACCACCAACGCCCCGCTCGGACGCGCACCGTTCTGCAATAGCGCCTGGTTCCATGCTCCCGCCTGATTATGCT
>CAZBUX010000114.1:0-5915 GCA_964495185.1 uncultured Rickettsiales bacterium
AGCACCGTGTCGCAGATGTCCTTGGGCAACAGCGGCACCGAGGAACCGCCGGGGATGACGGCAAGCAGGTTGTCCCAGCCGCCGCGCACGCCGCCTGCGTGTTTTTCGATGAGGTCTTTAAGCGGGATGCCCATTTCCTCTTCGACGTTGCAGGGGGTGTTCACATGGCCGGAAATGCAGAATACTTTCGTGCCGGTGTTGTTCGGGCGACCGATGGCAGCGAACCACGGCGCGCCGCGGCGCAGGATGGTGGGCACCACGGCGATGGATTCGACGTTGTTGACGGTGGTGGGGCAGCCCCACACGCCCATCGCCGCCGGGAAGGGCGGTTTCAGGCGCGGCTGGCCTTTTTTGCCTTCGAGCGATTCGATGAGGGCCATTTCTTCCCCGCAGATGTATGCGCCCGCGCCACGATGCACGAACACGTCGCAATCGTAGCCGGATTTACAGGCGTTCTTGCCGAGCAGCCCGGCGTCGTAGGCTTCTTTGATGGCGTATTCAAGGCGGTCGGCTTCTTCGTGGAATTCACCGCGTATGTAGATATAGGCGGCCACCGCACGCATGGCATAGCACGCGATGAGGCAGCCTTCGATAAGCTTGTGCGGGTCGTGGCGCATCATGTCGCGGTCTTTGCAGGTGCCGGGTTCGCCCTCATCGGCGTTGACCACGAGATAGCTCGGGCGGCCATCGGATTGCTTGGGCATGAACGACCATTTCATGCCGGTGGAGAACCCTGCCCCGCCGCGGCCGCGCAGGCCCGAGGCTTTGACTTCCTCGATGATGGCGTCCTGGCCTTTTTCCATGAGCGACTTGGTGTTGTCCCAATCGCCGCGCGCACGGGCGCCCTTCAGCGTCCAGTCGTGGAAACCGTAGAGGTTGGTGAATATGCGGTCCTTATCAGCAAGCATTATTTTTTTCCGCTTTCTTTGCCTTTAAATAATTTTGGTAAGATTTCTCGGTATTTTTATGGCCAATTACGACTGACACCACGAGTGTCAATCCAAAGAATATCGGCCAATAATAAACAAAGGCAGAAGGTGTTTCATAAAAAAAACTACCTGCAACAAACGTAATTAGCGTCGCCACAGTAATTAATAGGCATGACCCTACTATTCCAATCCGACGCTGGACGCTATTCTCCCATTTAATAGCCCGCCCATCGCTCATGTAAAATGATCTATCCATATTATTTCCCCCCTTTAAGCGTGGTCACACCGTTCGCGGGTTCGCTGGATTTACGGCCGTTCTGCGGACCGGGTTTCGGTTCGTGGCCGAGCATGATGGTATCGATCAGGTCGACGACGGATTCGGGCGTCAAATCCTCGTAATAATGCTCGCCGATGGCGCACATGGGGGCGTTGACGCAGGCGCCGAGGCATTCGACTTCTTTCAGGGTGAAGCGACCGTCGGCGGTGGACTGGCCGAGCCCGATACCGAGACGTTCCTCGCAGGCTTTGACGATAGCGTCGGAGCCACGCAGCCAGCACGGGGTAGTGGTGCAGACTTCAATCATGTACGCACCGACGGGAGCGAGATTATACATGGTATAGAAGCTCGCCACTTCATAAACGCGTACGGGCGCCATGCCGAGCATCATGGCGATGTAATCCATCGCCGCTTTCGAAAGCCAGTTGTTATTCTGTTTCTGCGCCAGCGTGAGCAGCGGCATGACCGCGCTTTGCTGGCGGCCTACGGGATAGCGCGCGACGATCGCTTTCGCCCGCTCGAAATTCTCCTCGGTGAACGCGAAGCTTTCCGGCTCTTCAGCGTATATATGGTGCAGTTTTCCTGTCATACGGGTATCGCGGTCACTCCTCGGGCGCTGTGGTTTCTTCGGGAACGTCGATGTAACGCTGCTTGCGGCGCTTTTGTTCCTGCCGCTTGCGCTTGATCTCGTCGCGCACTTCCTGCGGGATCTGGTATTTAGCCGATGAAGCAACCGGCAGCCGCGCCGCGCGCTCGTAAACCTTTACCATGCGCACCGCCGATTGACCGGCAGGCGGCATAAGCAGCATGTCGCCAAGCGTAAATTCATTCGTCTGGTTGGCGACGATGAAGCACGCCATCGTCTCGGTGGCGACGCTGTTGGTATAGAAATAGACGAAGCCGGTTTCGTTCACGACGTATTGCTGCAGGTCGCCGCCTGCGGTGCGGAACTGCTCGACCAGCGCTTTTTCATCGACGGCGGTGGAATTCTTAAGTTGCCGGTAGGTGTCTTCCCAATCGAAAAACATATACTGGTAGGGCTGGGCGGCAAAGGTCTGGGTTTCGCTGTGCACGGGCGTTTCATACACGCGGGTAAGGCGCCACAGGCCAACGATGTCTTTTTTCAGGCAGGCGCTGGCAGGGGGAAGTTGCGGAAAATAAGCCGGTTCCCCGGGTTTCGGCTGGCCGGGATTCTGGGCGGTGGGCACGGGCTTGTTTTGCGGCAGTACGAAATCGTCGACCATGTCGTCGACCATGGGCGCAGGGATTACGGTAGCGGGCACAGCGCCTTCAGGCTGCGAGGGTACGATGGAATCGATGGCGGGCGGCGGCCCCTCGGGCATTTCCGGCTCGGGCGCAGGCGGAATGTAAAGCTTCGCCGCGGCGAGAAGCGGCGCTGGCATAACGAGCGCCAGCATAAGCGCGGCAAGACCGCATCCGTTCCTGAAATCCGCGAGATTTCTCACCGGTCGATCTCCCCAAACACGATGTCCATGGTGCCGATTACGGCAACGACGTCGGCCAGCATATGGCCTTTGGTCATAAAGTCCAGCGCCTGCAGATGCGCGAATCCGGGAGCGCGGATCTTGCAGCGATATGGTTTATTGCTACCGTCGGCGACAAGGTAAACGCCGAATTCGCCTTTGGGCGCTTCAACAGCGGTGTAGGTTTCGCCGGCGGGCACGTGGTAGCCTTCGGTGTAGAGCTTGAAGTGATGGATGAGCGCTTCCATCGACTGCTTCATAAGACCGCGCTTAGGCGGCGCGATCTTCGGATCGTCAACCACCACCGGCCCTTTGGGCAGGCGCTCGACGCATTGCCTGATGAGCCTAAGCGACTGGCGCATTTCTTCCATGCGCACGAGATAGCGGTCGTAGCAATCGCCGTTCTTGCCGACGGGAATGTCGAAATCGAGCTGGTCGTAGATTTCGTAGGGCTGGCTTTTGCGCAGGTCCCACGCCACGCCGGAACCGCGCAGCATGGCGCCGGAGAAACCCCAGTCCATCGCCTCTTTAGCAGTGACCGTACCGATATCGACCATGCGTTGCTTGAAAATGCGGTTTTCAGTGAGCAGATTGTCGACGTCGTCGATGATTTTCATGAAGCTGTCGGCGAAGCGGCCGATATCCTGCTCCATGCCCGCCGGGATGTCCTGATGCACGCCGCCCGGACGGATATAAGCGGAATGGAAGCGGGCGCCGGATGCGCGTTCGTAGAATTCCAATATTTTTTCGCGCTCTTCGAACATCCACAGAAGCGGCGTCATCGCGCCAACGTCAAGCGCTTGCGTCGTGATGTTAAGAATATGGTTTAAGATGCGCGTAAGCTCGCTGAACATGACACGGATATACTGCGCGCGCGGCGGCACCGTGATGCCGAGCAGCTTTTCCACCGCCAGAGAGAAGCAATGCTCCTGCGACATGGGCGACACGTAATCCAACCGGTCGAAATACGGCAGCGCCTGCAAATACGTTTTATGCTCGATGAGTTTTTCCGTGCCGCGGTGAAGCAGCCCGATATGCGGATCGGCGCGCTCGACCACCTCGCCGTCCATTTCCAGCACAAGCCGGAGCACCCCGTGCGCCGCCGGATGCTGCGGGCCGAAATTGAGCGTTAGGTTTTTGATATCGACGGCGGACTGGGTCATATTATCTCGCGCATTCCTGCATGAAGCGATTGAAATTCTCTGCCACGCCTGAGCCTCCTGGCAGGCAGCGCTCGAGCACTTCCTGCTCAAGCGCGTCAAGGTCGAATGCGCGAAGCTCAAGGGCGCGCCCGGGCGATTTTTCGTTGGTTTTCTCGTTCACACGGCCAATACCGGCGGTTTGCGGAGCAGCAGCGCCGAGCCATGCGAACAGGCGCGCGTCATCCCTGCCGTCAGCGAGATGCTCGAGGCAGGTTTCAAACGTTTTTCCGCCGCGGGCGGAGACGAGCGCGGCGTAGTGGCGCATGCGCGCGGCGGATTCCAGCGCATACCAGTAGCAGAGCTGATAGTCGTTCAGGCCATCATGGCGCTCAAGCGGGAGAAAATTCGTTTCAGCAGGCGTGAGCATGCGGCGGCTGCCCCTGCCCTCCTGCCTGCGCTTGCGGATGGCGCCCTGCATATCTGCGCCGAGCAGGAACCAGCTGGTGGCGATCTGGCGCGGCTGGCGTTTGAGCAAAATCAGGTCTGGCACGACACCTAACTGCAGCATCGGCTCTATGAAACCTTTGCAAGCGTAATGGCTGGTTTCAATGTAGATACTTCCAGCGAGCGAAGCGATGTGCGGCAATTTTATTTCTTCAAGAAATTTGAGCGCCAGCGCCGGATTATCACGAGCTTCGGGCAACACCGACTGGAACGCAGGCAACGGCTCATGCGCCACGACGACACCGGGCAGTCCCTGCAACAGCTGATTCAGGAACTGGGTGCCGCTGCGGCCTGCGGTGACGGTGAATACGAGCCGTTTATGCATCCTACAGGAACCTGTGCATCATGAATACGTCGACGAGTCTGCTTCCGGGGTACTGGAACCCCTTGGGCATGGTGCCGACGATATTGAAACCGAGCGCCTGCCACAGATTTACCGCGACGTCGTTGGCGCTTACCACGAAATTGAACTGCATGGCCTCATAGCCCATCTTGCGCGCCAGATCGAGCGAATGCTCGCCGAGCGCGCGCCCGATGCCGCGCCCGCGGAAATCGGGATGCACCATGTAAGACGCGTTGGCAACATGGCCCGCACGCCCTGTGCGGTTAGGGCGCAGCGCATAACACCCGGCGAACGCGCCGTTGATTTCCGCAACGCGGCAATGCGTGGCGGGCGCGTCCATCCAGTACTGGCGGCTACGGTCGCGCGACATTTCTTCCGGGCTGTAGGAATAGGTGCGGCCCTCGTGCAATATGCTCTGGAAAAGATCGTAGATTTCGTCGAAATCACGGCTTTCGGCAGAGCGTATGGTCAAGGTGGGTAGCGTCTGGCTGTTCACTTCTGTTTCTTCGTATGTAAGGGTTGTCATTTGGTACCGGTCGCTTTTTCGTCGCCGGGAAGGACGGCGTCCACGCCTTCCCACGGACTCAGGAAATCGAAGCTGCGATAGGCCTGCGGCAACTTCACCGGCTCATATACCACACGCTTCTGTTCGACGTCGTAACGGAGTTCGACAAAACCGGTGAGCGGGAAATCGCGACGTTGCGGATGGCCGTCGAAACCGTAATCGGTGAGAATGCGACGCAAATCGGGATTGCCGGAAAACAGCACGCCGTACATATCCCACACTTCGCGCTCGAACCAGCCGGCGGAGGAATAAATACCGATCGCCGACGGCACGGGCATGGCTTCGTCGGTCTGCACCTTCACGCGCACGCGCAGGTTATGCGTGAGGCTAAGCAGATTATACACCACGTCGAAACGCAAAGGCCGCTCGGGATAATCGACGCCGCAGACATCCATCAGTTGCTGGAACTGGCAATTGTCGCGCAGGAACAGAAGCAGCGACAGCAGATGATCGCCGGACGTGACGATCGCCAGCTCGCCGCGCGCGATAGCGCTTTCCAGCACCGCCTGCGGCAGCGAGGCTTTGAGGTGGAGATCGAGTTCGTAAAGAGCCTGGCTCATCGTATGATCGTCCCGGTGCGCTTGATCTTTTTCTGCAATTGCAAAATGCCGTACATCAGCGCCTCGGCGGTGGGCGGGCAGCCGGGCACGTAGACGTCCACCGGCACGATG
>CAZBUX010000115.1:0-5874 GCA_964495185.1 uncultured Rickettsiales bacterium
GAAAGTGCCGTTATCGGTCATGAGCGGGATATCGCCCATGTAAACGTCCTGTTCCTTGATGTCCTTGATTTCGCGCGCGCCGGTATCTTCGTCGACGATCCACACGATAAGGCGGAGCGTGACGCGGAGCGGTGCCGAGAAATTGATACCGCGCGAACGGCATTCGTCGACGTCGTATTTCGGCTGGTCGAAATTGAAGCGGACGAATTCAAGGGTCGAGGTTTCGGCGAAATCCTTGATCGGGAAGACCGATTTGAACACGCTGTGCAGCCCGGTATTGGTGCGTTTCTCCGCAGGGATGTTGATCTGCAGGAACTGGTCGTACGAGTTCTTCTGAACCTCGATGAGGTTGGGCATCGAGGTGATGGTTTCGATGCGGCCGAAACTCTTGCGAATGCGCTTGCGCGCGGTGAACGACAGACGGGATGCGGATGCGTGAGCCATAATAGAGGTAACCTTCGGTTACAGTTCGCGGTGGGCCGTTGGCGGCGGGCAGCTTTTTTCTGCCGACTGCCAACTGCTAACCACTAACTAATTTTACAAACGCCAAAGCGGGACGCCACTAATGCAGCGCCCCGGCTTGGTTAGAATAGAATTGTATTACTTGATTTCAACGGCAGCGCCGGCGTCAGCCAGTTGCTTCTTGAACTTGTCGGCGTCGGCTTTATTAACGCCTTCCTTAACGGCTTTCGGAGCGCTTTCAACGAGGGTCTTCGCTTCCGCCAGGCCGAGGCCGGTGATAGCGCGGACTTCCTTGATGACGCCGATTTTCTTGTCAGCAGGTGCGGAGACCAGCATGACGGTGAATTCGGTCTGGGCTTCAGCAGCCGGGCCAGCAGCGGCGGCCGGAGCGGCAGCAGCCGGAGCGGCGGCGGAAACGCCCCACTTTTCTTCAAGCATCTTCGAAAGCTCTGCGGCTTCGATCACCGAGAGCGCCGACAGCGTGTCGACGATTTGAGCAAGATTTGCAGACATTATTTGTACTCCCAAAAAAATTAAAACTTAAAAAATTAAAAACACCCCAATTTTAAAGAACCTCTGTTGTCATCCCGAACGCAGCGAGGAATCCGATTCCTGCCGGAGATCCTTCGGAGCGCGAAGCTCCTCGGGACGACAATCTTGTTACTCCTTCTGCGATTTCGCGGCGATGACGCGGGCGACCTGGCTTCCCGGAGCCTGCAGGATGCAGGCGATGCGGGTAGCGGGCGTCTGCAGCATGCCGACGATTTTGGCGCGCAGTTCGTTGAGCGACGGCAGCTTGGCCAGCGTCTCGATGTCCTTGATGGTAAGCACCTTTTCACCGAAGATACCGCCGACGATGACGAGCCTGTCATTGGTCTTGGCGAAATCGACGAGGCCTTTGGCGACGGCGACCGGCTCGGAAGCGGTGGCGATCACGGTCGGGCCTTTGAGCATGTCGGCGAGGCCCGCGTAAGCGGTATCCTGCGTCGCGATTTTGGCGAGGCGGTTCTTGGTCACCTTGAATTCGGCGCCCGCTTCGCGCATCTTACCGCGCAGCACGGACATTTCAGCGACCGTCAGGCCCTTATTATGCACTACCAGCGCAATGCCCGCTTTTTTCAGCTTGGCGTTGGTGGCTTCGATCAGGTTTTGTTTTTCGATGCGATTCATGGTTGCTCCTTACGCCGCCAGCACATCGGCGAGATCGAGCTTCAAGCCCACGCCCATGGTAGAGGAAATACCGATCTTCTTGATGTAAGTGCCCTTGGAAGCGGCAGGCTTGGCTTTGCTCACCGCGTCGATGAACGCCTTAATGTTGGATTTCAGCGCATCTTCGGTGAAGCTGGCCTTGCCTACGCCCGCATGGACGATCCCGGCTTTATCGGTGCGGAATTCGACCTGGCCGGCCTTGGCGAGTTTCACGGCTTCGACGACGTTCGGCGTAACGGTGCCGAGCTTCGGGTTTGGCATCAGGCCTTTGGGGCCGAGCACCTTACCGAGCTTGCCGACCACCGCCATCATGTCGGGAGTGGCGATACAACGGTCGAAATCGGTGAAGCCGCCGCTGATTTTTTCCGCGAGGTCTTCGGCGCCTACGAAATCCGCACCGGCCTTCTGCGCTTCGGCGGCTTTTTCGCCGCGGGCGAATACGACGAGGCGAACATCCTTGCCGGTGCCGCCCGGCATCGTGACCATGCCGCGAACGGCCTGATCGCTCTGCGCGGCATCGACGCCGAGGTTCATAACGATATCGATGGTTTCATCGAATTTCGTGGTAGCGGTGGCTTTTACAAGCTTGATCGCTTCGTTCAGGGTGTAACGCTTGGCGGAGTCGACCTTGGCGACCAGCGCTTTACGTCTTTTGGCGATACGCGGCATCTCTTAAGCCTCCAGCACTTCAAGGCCCATCGACTGCGCCGAGCCGCGAATCATACGGGCGGCCGCTTCGATATCATGGGCGTTTAAATCTTTCATTTTCTTCTGCGCGATTTCGCGGATCTGCGTCATCGTGATCTTACCGGCGATGGCACCCTTGCCCGGCGTTTGCGAACCGGAGGTGATCTTGGCGGCCTTCTTCAGGAAGTAAGACACCGGCGACATACGGGTGATGAAGGTAAAGGTGCGGTCCTGATACGCGGTGATGACCACGGGGATCGGAGCGCCCGGTTCTTCTTTCTGGGTAGCGGCGTTGAACGCCTTGCAGAATTCCATGATATTGAGGCCGCGCTGGCCGAGGGCCGGGCCGACCGGCGGAGACGGGTTCGCCTTGCCGGCGGGGATTTGCAGCTTTACGTAGCCAACGATTTTCTTTGCCATTTTGCCTTACTCGTATGTGGTGTTAACGCCGCACTGGAACTGGGTTTCAATTCCGCACTGGCTCCCAAAAAACATAAGCCCCGTTTTAAGGGGAGGCGGATTTATAGAAGAAGATTTCCGGCAATGCAAACAGAAAAATGAATTTTCCGTAAAAATAATAGCACTACCCCTTCCGGGCCATGCGGTTGCGCTTTATACTTTCCTGTCACGCCAATGTCATCCCAAGCGCCAGCGAAGGATCTTCCACATCCGGCGCTTAAGATCCTTCGCTGGCGCTTGGGATAACATTGGGAAGAAAAACAATCGCTTGCACTGCGAAATGCAATGTAATGCAAAGAAATGTCATGTTTTTTGCCAAACGCAAGGCGGGGGAAAAGCGTAATCGCCTGAGAAATCACAATTCAGGCGCAAACCAAGCGGCTCCGGAAGGTTTTCAGCACGCCGGAAACGGCGCTATGCCGTATCCGAACCGCGCTAGAGCGGCTTTTTGCGGCGCTAAACCTTTTCGACCTGGCTGAATTCCAGATCGACCGGGGTAGCGCGGCCGAAGATGGAAACCGAAACCTTGACGCGCTGTTTTTCGTCGTCGACGTTTTCGACCATGCCGACGAAGGACTCGAACGGGCCGTCCACGATTTTAACGTTCTCGCCGGTTTCGAAGCTGACGGCAGCGTGCGGATGCTCGATGCCCTCGCGGACCTGCGCGAAGATCGACTCGGCTTCTTTTTCGGTGATGGGCACGGGCCTGCCCTTGCCGCCGCCGCCGAGGAAGCCGGTGACCTTGGCGGTGTTCTTGACCATGTGCCAGGTGGCGTCGGTGAGTTCCATTTTCACCATGACGTAGCCGGGGAAGAATTTGCGTTCGGCGGCGACTTTCTTACCGCGGCGGACTTCGACCACTTCCTCGACGGGAACGACGACGTCCTCGATCAGGTGGGCGATATTATTCTGCACCGCCTGCTCGCGGATGGTCTGGGCGACCTTTTTTTCGAAACCCGAATACGCATGAACGATGTACCAGCGCGCGGCCATATATTACTCCTTAAATCCCAAGAATGCGGCGCACGATGGCCGAGATGAGCGAATCCACCAGTACGAAGAACACCGAGGCGAATGCGGCAAGCACGAGCACCATGGTGGTGGAGATGAGCGTTTCCTTGCGCGTCGGCCAGGTGACTTTTTCCATTTCCTGGCGGACTTCGCGGATAAATTTAGCGGGATTCAGGGTAGCCATCGGGCGTCGCGTCCTTCAATACGAATGTGGGGGAGGAGGCAAGTGTATATAGCAAAAAACCGGGATTTCAAGGGATATTTATATCCCCGCCGCATGGCATTGCCTGATGCCAGCCCCCGCCATGCGGCGGGGATAAATGGCAGGGGCGACAGGATTCGAACCTGCGACCTGCGGTTTTGGAGACCGCCGCTCTACCAACTGAGCTACACCCCTATCTATCGGCTATTTGTTCGGGAATTCCAGAACTTGGATAGCCCAAGGGGATGGGGTTATATCAGATATAAGCGGCTTGTCCAGTTCTGTCGGCGCCCCTGCGCGGGGCTGCGCGTAATTATGGCATTTATTCTTCACTGTGATTGCTTTAAGTTTTCCCGGCTATTTTCCTTATTATTCACGCACAACCACAGGCCTTACCACGCATGGTTATGAAGCTTCCGCATTATCTGACGGTATTGCTATTCGCCGTGGCGGTCGTCGCGCTTATCAGCTCCCTGGGCAATCTCAGGCCGCTGATGGGCGACCCTGTGCTGTATCTTGACATGGCAAGCAACGGCATCGCGGAAAACGCATCGCTGGCAGCGCCGTTCGCCTATCGCGCCGCTATTCCGCTGCTGGTCGGACACGCCGCGCGGTTTTTCGGCATGGAGCCGGTGGACATGTTCGGGATCGTGTCACACATCGGCAGCGTTTTGCTTATCCTCGCCTGTTTCGGATTCACGAAATCGCGCGGGGTTTCCAACGCTGGCGCTTACGTCATCACGCTGGCCGTCTGCTTTTACATGTGGCACATCAAACATCCGCTGTATATACGCGCCGGGCTCGATGTGTATGCCTATGCCATCTTTATTCTGGCATTCTGGCTGTTGCTGAAACGACGGTTTTACACATGCCTGGCGGTGTCGGGCGCGGGGTTGCTGGTAAAGGAATTCCTGCTCGTACCCCTGCTCGCGCAAGCGGTGCCGCTGATTAGAAACCGGCGGCGTGGCGCGCTGAAATCATGGCTAATCCCGCTAGGGGCAACACTGCTGGTATTTGCGTCCTTTTTCCTATTGCCGCGACTGCTGATCGAAGTGGCGATCAATCATCAATACATCGATACGAAGCACGGGTTTAAAATGGCGCGGCTTATTTTCGACCCGCTCGACGTGCGCAAAGACCTGAGAATCGCGTTTTCGTACTGCGCCTACTGGCTGCCGGTTCTGATGCTGATTACCGGCGAGCGCCTGCTGAAAGTGAAAGAATCACTGAGTGAAAACCGGCATCTGTATTATTTCTATGCCGGGTTCCATTTCCTGCTGTTGATGTATGGAGGGACCAACATCGCCACGTTTGTCGGCTACTCGCTGGTTCTGCAGATCATCGTACTCAGCGCATTATTCTCAGGAGGAAAAATCGCCTGGCAGGAATCGGCAGCGGTGATTGCCGCCGTTTTCCTGTTCAACCGGATAGGATTCCCCATACCGTCGCCTGCGGAAGACCTTGCGTTTTACATGCAGTATTACGATGGTTTTCAGGGCAAGAAGCTGAGCACCCGAACCATGCTGCGGTTTGGTGAGATTGCCTGCTATATCGGGGGTATGTGGCTGCTGCGCAAAGCAATCGCAGCGGCAAAAAATAAACCGCCTGCGACATGATATCTCATGCCGCAGGCGGCAGTGTATTACTCAACAATTTTCGCAACGACGCCTGCGCCGATGGTGCGGCCGCCTTCGCGGATGGCGAAGCGGAGGCCTTCTTCCATGGCGATCGGCGAGATCAGCGTGGCCTCGATGGTCACGTTGTCGCCGGGCATGATCATTTCCACGCCTTCAGGGAGAACGATCGAGCCAGTCACGTCGGTCGTGCGGAAGTAGAACTGCGGG
>CAZBUX010000116.1:0-5843 GCA_964495185.1 uncultured Rickettsiales bacterium
GGATCGACCTGCACGATGGTGGAAAGCTTGTAGGAATAGAACGGGCGCGACATGCCCACATGCGCCACCACGCCCGTAGTGCCCACCAGTTTTTTTGTGCCGGTATCTTCAAGCACGAAGAGGAACGCTTCCTCTTTTTCCGTCTCGGGCTTCCCGGAAAAACTCGCCACAGAACGCGCGATTTTCTGCTCAAGCACATTGGCATCAGGCGGCAGCGACGTCATGCCGATGCCCGCCTCTTTGGCGAGGGCGAGGATTTCGG
The DNA here is from genome assembly GCA_964495185.1 of uncultured Rickettsiales bacterium. Taxonomy (GTDB): domain Bacteria; phylum Pseudomonadota; class Alphaproteobacteria; order Rickettsiales; family SXRF01; genus CAZBUX01. The sequence continues at coordinate 263 of CAZBUX010000116.1, forward strand.
CGTGGTCGGAAGCGGCTACAGGGCGGGCGCGGATCATCGGTTAGCCATTCGGGTTCAGGTAGGCGTCTATCGCTGCAGCCAGACGCTTCAGCCCTTCCTTCATTTCTTTTTCCGTGACATTGAGCGGGGGCAGGAAGCGCAGCACGTTCGGTCCCGCCTGCAGCACCAGCACGCCGCCTTTACGGGCGCATTCCGTGATGTCGCCCGCTTTGCCGTGCCACTGGGGCTTCAGCTCGGCGCCGATCATGAGCCCGCGCCCGCGGATTTCGGAGAAAATGCCGTGCGCGGCGTCGATGGCCTTAAGCCCGGCGGTAAGCTGCGCGCCGCGGTCTTTCACGTTTTTCATCAGCGCTTTCGTCTGGAGCTTTTTAAGCACGACGCGCGCCACCGCGCAGGCCAGCGGATTGCCGCCGAAGGTGGAACCGTGGCTGCCGAACTGGAAGGTGCTTTCCGCACGCTCGCCGATGAGGATCGCTCCGATTGGCATGCCGCCGCCGAGCGCCTTGGCCAGCGTCACCACGTCGGGCGTCACGCCGGGTTCGGCGAAGTGCGAGAATAAATGTCCCGTGCGCCCCATGCCGCACTGCACCTGATCGAGCATGAGCAGCGCGTCGTGTTTGCGGCAGAGATCCTGCACGTGCTTGAGGAATCCGGGTTTCACCGGGGTAATCCCCCCCTCGCCCTGCACCACTTCGAGCATGACCGCGCAGGTGCTGTCGCTTACGGCTTTAGCGATCGCGTCGAAATCGTTGAAGGGAACGTAGCGGAAGCCCGCGGGAAGCGGCTCGAAACCGGCCTGATATTTGGGTTGCGCAGTGGCCGTGACGGCAGCGAGCGAACGGCCATGAAACGAGCCGGTAAACGTGATGATCTCACGCTTTTCCGGCGGACGGCCTTTATCGGCGGCATATTTGCGCGCAAGCTTGATGGCGCCTTCGTTGGCTTCGGTGCCGGAGTTGGTGAGAAACGCGCGTCGTGCAAAGCCCGATGATTTCACCAGCTCCTCGGCAAGCTTCACCGGCGGCTCGGTGTAGAAAATATTACTGGTGTGCCAGAGTTTTTTCGCCTGCGCGGTCAGCGCTTTCAGGAGTTCGTCGTTGCGGTGCCCGAGCGCCGATACGGCGATGCCAGCGCCGAGATCGACATAGTCGTTGCCATCGAGGTCCCACACCATCGCGCCCTTGCCGCGATCCATGATCATCTCGCGAGGCTTGTAGGCGAGCGTGTAATACTGGCGGCCAGCGGCGATGAGTTTTTTGCTGTTTGCGGTGAGTTTCTTGCGTTTTTTTGCGGTCATGGGGTAATCCGGACAGAACGTGAACAGGAATATCCACTGAAAATTACAACAAAACCATGAAAAAACAAGGCGTTTTATATCCCGTAACTGTAATAAAACCTTAACAATACAACCCACAGGCCGCCGCTATACTTGCCCGGGATATCTCGCAGGAGCAATGCCATGACCTCATACGACATACTGAACAACAGCGCGCACGACAACACCGCAGTCGCCGCATTGGCCGACACTTTGAAGAAGCTGCAACCTGACAGCCCCTTTAAGAAACTCCTTCAGGAACTGGCGCGCAATGACGACAGGAACCCGAACGATCCCATCGCGCTGGCGCAGAGTATGCTCGACTTTGACAACCGCCGGAAGAAAATCGCCAGCGCCGCCAATGCGCCCCAATCCTTCCCCGGCGAAAATGCCCGCGAAGCCTTATGGAATAACGCTTCCGACGCCGACAGGCGCGCGTTCCGCCGGGCGATGGGCGCACCCACGCCGGGCATGAAGCGCAGGCAGTTTATTGTCACGGCGCTTACCGCCATCACCGGCGCAAAAACCCTTGGGCATCTGAACGCGACACTTGATAACTCGCATCAGGCGAGCGCACTGGGCAAACAGGCGGATGAACGGCAGAAGGCCCAGGATTATCAGGGGCAAGAAAAAGACCCCATTGAGAACAGCCTGCGTGAAGGCGCCAGATCAGCAGGCGAGAAAGCCACTTCCGAGTCCAGGTGGATGATGGGCTATGGCTTCGCGACATTTGCACAGATGGGGTTTCTGGCAGCGGCTGTAAGCAGCATAGATAAGGCAATCGAACGCTCCGACCGGGAGATGACGAAAACGCTGGATGCCATCGTCAAAAACATAGACACGACGATGCGCGAGGCGCAGCAAAAAATCGCCGATGCCGCGAGAAAAACCGGTAAAACCGTTGCAATGCGTTGATTCGCTAGTCCGATTTTAATGGAGATGTATATGACCAACAACTTTTACACACCCGGGACTCACCGCTAATTATGACTGTATACCCCGATTCCCTGCCGGAAAAGCTGGCGGAAAGCCCGCGCTTCGTGGCGCTGCTGACACGTCGGCTCGCTCCCCTGCCGGAATCGAACCTGACGCGCCGTTTCTTTGAGGGCGTCGCCACGCTGGAAAAACGCGATATGCATGACCCGGACGTGCTTGGCCGGGTCGCCGCCGAATTTTACGACCATCATTTCGCCCGCCAAACGGACGCGGACGCGCCCGATAACGGAAAAACTTTCCTTGCCCGCTGCACGCTGTCGCAGAAAGAAACCTTACGGACATTATCCTACGAGCGTGACCCGGAAATTTTAAGCCGCCGCGCGTTTCTGGAAAGCGGCGGGAAAAAGCTCGCCCTGGCGGCTGGCGCGGCGCTGGCTGCCATCGGCATGGCCGGGAATAAGGTCGCGGCGCGCACCCGCGACGCCGCCGTCCAATTCTCCCAAAAGGGCGGCAGGGAAATCGTATTCGACAACGACGGAAACCCTGAAAGCCTGAATCCGAATCAGGACTTGGTGCGCTTTGTCATGTCCGCCGAAGCGCGGAAGAAAGCCGATCGTCTGGAGAATGCAAGCAACGTTATCCTGCTCGGCGGCGCGGGCATCGCCGCCTATGGCGGGCTACGCCATGCCATCGGCGAATATCGCCTGGTCGAAGCAGAGAACGCGCATGACCTGCGCGGCGATTCCGAACATTTCGCCGATATCATGCTGCAGCAAACCGACGAGCTGCTTGTCAATGCGATACGCGCCTACGCCGCGCGGCGAGGCGATACTCCGGGAAAATCCTGAGTCCGTATTTAAGCGAACAGCTTCGCGTATTTCCGCTTGGCGCGTTTTTTCCAGTAGCCGCGATGATAAGCGTCGCTGGCCAGGAGCGGCAATACGCTGCCGGCTTCGGCGAAGACCATCTGTTCATACGCGGTGTCCACCTTGCCCCACGAGCAGGCTTCTTTCAGCGTCGAGGATGAGCACGCGCCGTCGCGCACGTCGGCCACGGTGATCTGCACGGCGTATTTGTGCATCTCGGCTTCCACGCCGAGGATTTCGGCGCAGACAACGGTATCCTGCACGAAGTTCTTCGGTACGCCGCCGCCGACCATGAGCAGGCCGGAAGTGCCGGCTGCAATCTTGATGTCGGTCAGTTCCCGGAAATCGGCGATGGAGTCGATGGTCATGTACGGCTTTTTCTTCTTCATGCGCTCGACCTGATGCACGACGAGGCCGAAGCCCGCCGACGAATCGGTAAACGCCGGGCAGAAAATCGGCACGCCGTTTTCATACGCGGTCTGGATGAGCGAATCTTTTTTCTTGGAATTCTTGACCAGCCATTTGCCCATCTCGTGGATGAATTCGCGCGAGGAATACGGGCGAGGCTCCAGCTCGTCGGCGATTTTCTTGATGGTGTGGTCGCATGCCTGAAGCTGCTCTTCGTCGATATAGGTGTCGTAGATGCGGTCGATGTAATTGTCGCGCAGCACCTTGTCGTCGACGAACTGGCTGCCCTGGTAATGCTTGAAGCCCAGCGCCTCGAAGAAATCCATGTCCACGATGGAAGCGCCGGTGGCGACGATGGCGTCGACCATGTTGTTCTTCACCAGCTCGACGTAAAGCTGCATGCAGCCGCCCGCCGAAGTGGAACCCGCGAGCGTCAGGAACACCGAGCAGCTCTTGTCTTTGAGCATCATGTTGTAAATCTCGGTGGCCTTGGCAAGGTCGCGCGAGGTGAACGACATGCCCGCCATCGATTCGATAATCGGGCGCGCGTCGAACGACGTGATGTCGATATGCTCGACCGGGGTGGTGAGCAGGTTGTGCTTGGTATTGGGCTTCGCTTTGGTTTTGGCCGGGGCTTTCATCTTTCGCTCCTTCAATAAAAATCCCCGGGCGGACGCGCCGCCCGGGGAGCAGTTCTGGTTATGATCAGTTGATGCCGAAAATCGACAGCATCGGCTTATCGGCCACTTCCACAGTGATATCTGAGTAGAAGCCGTTGAAGTTGGTGCGCATGGTGGCGCCGTACGAGCCGAGCTGGCCGATTTCGATCCAGTCGCCCTCGCCGATGTCTTTCGGGAGATGGAACGGACCTTTCATCGCATCCATGCTGTCACAGGTCGGGCCGAAGAAGCCGAACGGCTCCACTTCCGCCGAGAGCGTACCGCCCGGGCGTATGGCCTTGACCGGGAACAGGAAGCCCGGAATGCCGGCGTCGAACAGGCTGCCGTAGGTGCCATCGTTGATGTAGAGCATGTTGCCCTTGCGGAGCTCCACGCGCACGACAACGGAGCCGCCTTCAGCCACAAGCGCCCTGCCCGGTTCGCAGAGGATCTGGCAATCGGCGAGCATGGCATGGCTTTTCAGCGACTTTCTGATCGCGCGCATGTAGGCGCCGAGCGGCGGCGGGGTGAGGCCCGGATACACCGACGGGAAACCGCCGCCGATATCGAGCGTGTCAAGCCGAACGCCGCTTTGCGTTACAAGGTCGACGACTTTCTGCACCGCGGTCACGTACGCTTCCGGGTTCATGCACTGCGAGCCCACGTGGAAGCACACGCCAAGGCGGCTTGCCGCCTCGCGGGTAGCGACCAGCAGCGATGCCGCTTCGTCCATGCCCACGCCGAACTTGCCCGAAAGACTGTAGGCCGCCTGATCGCTTTTCATGGCGAGGCGAACGTACAGGTTCAGGTCGTCGGCGTTTTTAGTGACCTCGAGGATTTTGGCGAGCTCCTCATGCGAGTCGAGCGAAAAGTCGCGCACGCCGTACCGGTAATAGGCATCGGCGATGGCTTCGCGGCTTTTGACCGGGTGCATGAAATAGAGTTTCGCGTCCGGCAGCGTGTCGGCCACCAGTTTTACTTCCGCCAGCGAGGCGACGTCAAAATGCTTCACCCCGGCGCGGGCGAGGTAACGCAGCACGCGCGGTTCGGGGTTGGTTTTGACGGCGAAGAGCACGTCCCCTGGGAAACTTTTGAGGAACCATTTCGCGGTCGAGGCGATGGTTGCCGGGCGCAGGCAGTTGACCGGCATTTCCGGGCGCATGGACGAAACCATGGCGTCGACGGAAGCATAGCCGCGGCTGGCGGAAGACACGTCTTCCATCAGGACCGAAGGGGTAGCCTGTGCGTTGGTGCGGGGGGTAAGGGAGATGACGCTTTGGCGTCGGGGGGCTCGGCCGGGAGGCTCGGAAGTATTGTTTTTCATTTCATGCAAATCCACACTAGTTGTTAAACTCGTCAGGGCTCGTTGAACAAAAACGCCACGAACCATTTCCTAA
>CAZBUX010000117.1:0-5793 GCA_964495185.1 uncultured Rickettsiales bacterium
GAAGGCGCCACACCGAAAGACGGCCCGTCCGCCGGTATCGGCATGACCACCGCCATCGTTTCGGTGCTCACCGGCATCCCCGTGAAGAAGAACGTCGCCATGACCGGCGAAGTGACGCTGCGCGGCCGCGTGCTCGGCATCGGCGGCCTCAAGGAAAAGCTTCTTGCGGCACTGCGCGGCGGCATCACCACCGTGCTCATCCCGCAGGAAAACGTCAAAGACCTCGAGGACATACCGGACAACGTGAAAAAAGGCATGGAGATCATCCCAGTTTCCGCCGTGGACGACGTCCTGAAGCATGCGCTGGTGCGCATGCCCGAAGCCGTCGAATGGTCGCCGCCGAAAGTGCCCGTCGGCACTGCCGTACCGGTTGCCGACGGCGAAACCGGTATTATCACGCATTAAGGTTATTAAGCCGCCTTGCCTTCCTTATCGCGGTAGGCTTTGCGAAGCTCCTTGTGCATCACCTTGTTCGACGCCGTGCGCGGCAGGCTTTCAACGATAATGACGTCGTAGAGGTGGAATAGCGGATTCAGCTTTTCCTTGATGGCGCGTTGCATAGCGGGTTTGAGCGTCGCCGCGTCTGTCCCCTGATGGGCTACCGCGTAAATCACCAGACGGTCGGGGCCGCCTTCTTTCGGGGGAATGCCGACCGCAGCAGTCTCAATGAGGCCGGGAACACCGGCCACGACACGCTCGATTTCCGCGGATCCGGTCTTGATGCCGCCGAGATTCATGGTGTTGTCGGCACGACCGTCGGACTGGAAGCGCCAGTGCGAAAGCACGCGCAGGCTGTCGCCGTGGCGGCGCAGCTTTTTGCCGTCGATGACGGGGCAACCCGCGTAATACACTTTGTCGTTATCGCCGTTGAGCAGCCGCGTCGAAAGCCCGACGGAGGGCGGCACGATATACACTTCGCCCATCTCGCCTTCGGCGCAGGGCTTACCGTTTTCGCACATGACGATGAAATCGATGCCCATGGCCTTGCCGTTGAACTCGGCGGGGTTCTGGGGAAGCAGCATGTTATTGGCGAGGTAGCCGCCGCCGATTTCCGTGCCGCCGCAATATTCGATGACCGGGCGCGTGGCCCCGTCTTTCTGGTTCAGCCCCATCAGCCAGCCGTAATCGCCCGCGTTCGATGCTTCGCCGCTGGAGCTGTAGCGGCGCACGCGGCTCCAGTCGAGCCCGTCGGCGGCGCCGTTTTGTTTCCAGCCCTTGGCGATGCTAGGCACGAGCCCGAGCATGGTCACGCCCGCTTTTTCCACGAACTCGCAGAAGCCGCGCTCGACCGGCCCGCCTTCATATAATGCCAGCGTGCCGCCGTTGATGAAGGTAGCGAAAATCAGCCACGGGCCCATCATCCAGCCGAGGCTGGTGGGCCAGCAGAGAATATCGCCCGGCTTGACGTCGTGATGGTAATAAGCGTCCGAGGCGCATTTGACCGGAGTGGAATGATCCCACGGGATCGCCTTGGGATCGCCGGTGGTACCGGAGGAAAAGAGAATAGTAATAACGTCCTGCGCCGAGCATACGGCTGGCATGTATTGATCGTTAGCGCTAAGGAAACGCTCCCACGCCGTATCGCCGTCGCGCAGGCGTTTGTCGATGGCGTCCAGCACGATGGCTTTGGGCGCATTTGCATCGCGGATTTTTTCATAAAGCGGAAGGCGCTTGCCCGCGCGCGGCAGGTCGTACTGCGTGAAAATCGCTTTGGCCTTGCCGATCTTAAGGCGCTTGGCGATTTCCTCCGGTGGAAAACTGTCTGGAATCGAAATTACCGCACCGCCCATTTTGATGATGCCAAGATAGATGGCGACCGCCTCGGCCGTCATCGCCATATCGATGGCAATCGCATCGCCCTTGCGCAGTCCCGCTTCCTGCAAGCCGCTGGCAACGCGGTTGCTTAAGCGGTCGAGCCAGTCGAGCGAGAGGGTTTCCATTTTGCCGTCGTGGCGACAGGTGATGATGGCGGCGCGGTCGCGCGCACCCTTGAAGCAGCTTTCGGCGATGTTCAGCGTCGCATCCGCAAGCCAGCGTTCATGCCCGATGCCCTCGCTGGTATCCAGTACGCTGGAAAACGGTGCGCGCATCGTGATGCCGAGCGCGGCTACGGTATGTTCCCAGAAATCGGTGGTCTGTTCCACCGACCAGCGGTGCAATTCCTCAAGCGTCTTCGCCCCACGCTTTTTCATTAGCGCGTAGAGGTTGGAATTCTCTATCGTCGCAGTATCGGGAGTCCAGGCAAACGCGGCCATATTGCACCTATAAGGGTTTGGAATCGAAGCCTTAAGGATAACGCAGGGACGGCTTATAAATGGTTAATGAGGAGGCGTTTTTAAGTAATTGATAAATAATGCTATTTAAACACTACGGTCTTCTTCCCATTCAATAAAACCCGATGCTCAATATGATATTTCAGCGCCCGGGCGAGCACGGCGCATTCAGTATCGCGACCGATGGCGGCTAAATCTTCAGGTTGCTGCGCGTGGTCAACGCGGGCGACTTCCTGTTCGATGATAGGGCCTTCGTCGAGATCGGTGGTGACGTAATGGGCTGTAGCGCCGATGAGTTTCACGCCGCGGTCGAAGGCCTGGCGGTAGGGCTTCGCGCCCTTGAAGCTTGGCAGGAAAGAATGGTGAATGTTGATCGCCCTGCCCGCCAGTTCCTTGCATAAATTGGGTGACAAAATCTGCATGTAGCGGGCCAGCACGACGACATCGACTTTATACTTGGCTATGAGCTTTTTGATTTCCGCTTCCTGCGCGTTTTTTTTCTTCGCATCGACCGGGAGGTAATGAAACGGAATGCCGTACCATTTCGCGGCATGCTCCCAATCCCTGTGGTTGGAAACGATAGCGGGAATTTCGATATGGAGCTGGCCAGTGGCATGGCGATGCAGCAGGTCGTTTAAGCAATGGCCGTATTTCGAGACGAGGATCATCACACGGTTTTTGCAGTGCTTGTCCATGATTTGCCACTGCATGGAAAAACGTCTGGCGATTTTCTTTTCGAAGCGTTCCCTGAGTATCTTCTCGGTTGCAGCGCCTTTTTCCGTGGCAAATTCCACCCGCATGAAGAACTGCCCGGTGGAATCGTCACCGAACTGGGCCGACTCAATGATGAACCCGAACTCATCCGCCAGAAACCCCGTCACGGCCGCCACTATGCCGCGCGTGTCTTTGCAGGAGAGCGTAAGTATATAACGCCTGTCGCTCATGCGCTGGCCAGTTTCTTCGTGGTGGTGAATTGCTGAAGGGTGGGATTATGGCGCTGGAACACACACTCAAAACGTGTACCCTTGCCCGCTTCCGAGGTAAGCCGCACTTCGCCGCCGTGCAGTTCGATAAAGCTTTTCACTATGGAAAGCCCAAGCCCCGTGCCGGAACGCTGGCCTGATTTTCCACGCAGAGCCTCCTGATTGCGGCCCTTGTAGAACTTGGCGAATATCGCCGCCTGCTCTTCGCTGGGGATGCCGGGTCCCTGATCCTCAACCAGAAGCACGATGTCGCCCGCTTCAGATTCGTGCGCGCCCAGCGTGATCGTCTGGCCTGCCTGCGAATATTTGAACGCGTTGGAAAGCAGGTTGAACAGCATCTGCTTGATGCGGGTTTCGTCGCCAGTCATCTTCCCGATCTTGGCGACACAGTCGAATTTTACCTTAATATGGTTTTCCTTGCTGCGTTCCTGAATCAGCGACAGCACCGATTTCATCATGGCATGGATGTCGAACTTGCTGACTTCGAGACGCATATAGCCGGCCTCGATGCTCGCAAGGTCAAGAATGTCGTTGATAAGCTGCATGAGATGCTGCGACGACTGGTGGATACCGTCGACATATTCCTTCTGCTTGTCGGAAAGCGAACCGAAATATTCCTGCCTGAGCATTTCCGAGAAGCCGCTGATCGAGGTGAGCGGCGAGCGCAGTTCGTAAGAAACGTTGGCGAGGAATTCGGTCTTGAGCTTATCGGCTTCCTGCAGCGCTTCGTTGCGCTCGCGCAGGGAGCGCTCGACGAGCTTGGAATCGGTAACGTCCAGATGGGTGATGAGCGTCGCGCCGTCGGGAAGCGGGATCTTGCGCCAGTCGATGACCTTGCCGTCGCTGCGCTCGAGCTGTTTGGAATGCAGCACGCGCGCCTGAATGTGCGCGACGTGGTCGGCCTTGAACGCGTCCCAATCCTCGTAAATGAACAGGTGACGGGATTTTTCGACGATGGCCTGGATATGCGGTTCGCTGCGGGCGAATTCTTCATCGAGATGCCACAGGCGCAGGTAATCGTGGTTGTATAGCTTTAACCGCCCGTCTTCGCCAAACACCGCCACGCCTTCATGCAGATGATCGAGCGTTTCACGCTGCACGGCGATCAGCGTGTTGTAAGAACGCTCCAGCGCCAGCCGGTCGGTGACGTCTTCATAGGCAAACAGGATGCCGCCCAGCGCGTGCGGAATGGCGATGACGCGTAAGGAGCGCCCATCGGGAAGATAGAAGAATTCTTCACGCGGCTCGATAAGGTCGGTGAACATCTTGATCTGCTGCTGCTTGAACATCTGGAAATTCGCCTGTTCAGGAAGCTTGCGCTTTTCTCGCAGCGTCTCGAGAATCTCTGCATAGGTCGGTTGCGTATCGAGCCAGACCTCGTCGAGTTTCCACAACGCTACGAATGCGTAGTTGAAGGTTTTGAGGCGCATGTCGCCGCCGTAGATGGCCATGGCCGAAGCGGAACTCTCCAGCAGGTCGTCCTGTGCGGAAACGTGGCGGGCGAGGTCTTCCTTCAGCACTTCAACCTCGGTCATGTCGATGGCGAAACCGACCATGGTTTTTTCCTGCGGCACGGGCATTTCCACGATGTGGTAGAGACGCCGCTCGCCGCCGACCACGATGTGGCGGCGCTCGCTGACCGGTTTACCGGTTTCCGAGGCGGCCTTCGCAATGGCAAGCACACGCTTGTCGAGCTCCGGCGTGCCACCGCCCTCGCCGCGATCAACGATGTCTTCGATAGCCTCGCTATAGGCGAGATTGTAGAAATGGATTTTCAAATCGGCGGCGCGTTCCCAGATGGGATAGGTGACCATGTTGAGTATGGTCGAATAATTACGCAGATCGCTTTTGAGTTTTTCGTTTTCGGTTTCCAGCCGCTGCTGCTTCTGCAGGTCAGCGATTTTGGCGACTTCCGGCTCGACGCCCTGTTTTTTCGTCAACAGCGACAGCAACCGGTTGATGGCGTAACCAACGGCGATACCCAGAAGAAATATGCCAACCAGAAGCTTCGTCATGCACCACACCAATTGCGAGCGAACTATCTGCATTCATAATGCAAACATTCCGGCATGTCATGTGATTTGGTAAGCAAAAAAAACGGCCGGCGATTTCTGCAATCGCCGGCCGCTGATATTCTAGCAGTGATTTAGTAGCGATATTGTTCCGGCTTGAACGGGCCGTTTTCGCTGACGCTGATGTATTCCGCCTGTTCCTTGGTGAGCTTGGTTAGCTTCACACCGAGTTTTTCAAGGTGAAGTGCGGCAACTTTTTCATCGAGATGCTTGGGCAGCACGTAGACTTTATTTTCGTATTTCGCGTGATGATTCCACAGTTCGATCTGCGCCAGCACCTGGTTGGTGAAGCTCGTGCTCATCACGAAGCTCGGGTGTCCGGTGGCGCAACCGAGGTTCACGAGGCGGCCCTTGGCGAGCAGGATGATGCGCTTGCCATCCGGGAATTCCACTTCGTCGACCTGCGGCTTCACTTCTTTCCATTTCATATTGCGCAGCGCGGCGACCTGAATTTCGGAATCAAAG
>CAZBUX010000118.1:0-5793 GCA_964495185.1 uncultured Rickettsiales bacterium
ACTTATGAAATACTTCATGGTGAGGTATCAGCCGTGCGGAAAAACGGGACGCCGAAAATTTAGTCGTTTACACGCCGCGCGTTGATCATTATCTTGACGGGGAATCAGGATCAACCACAAGGAATGGTACGGGACGTCAGTGAGTTACTGCGCTAAATTAAAATCCATTAATCTCTGGTTGCTGGCAGCCGCCGTAACAACCTTCCTCGCTTTCACACCCGGAAGCGACGCTTACGGTGCCCAGAAAACTTCCCATAAGAGTTCGGCCAAGGTCTCGAAATCCTATTCCTCGGCCTATGTCAAAAAAGCCAAGAAGCGCGTTGCCCGGAAACCCGCCAAGCCTGCCGCCGATAAATTCGCGGCGCTGGTGGTGGATGCCAATACAGGCCGCGTGCTGTACGAGAAAAACGCGGGGAATACCCGTTACCCGGCATCGCTAACCAAAATGATGACCCTGTACCTGACCTTCGACGCGCTCAAGCGCGGGCATATCAGCATGGAGGATACGCTACCGGTGTCGGCCAAGGCCGCGTCGCAGCCGCAGACCAATATCTCGCTCAGTGAAGGCGACCGCCTGCCGATGCGTACCGCCATCGAAAGCGTCATTGTGCGCTCGGCCAACGATTCGGCGCTGGTGCTGGCCGAAGCCATCGGCGGCACGGAATGGAATTTCGCCCTGCTCATGACCAAGAAGGCGCGTGAGCTGGGAATGCAGAACACCGTGTTCCGCAACCCCAACGGACTGCCCGACAACAAGCAATATACCACCGCCTACGACATGGCCCGCCTCGCCATCGCGCTGCGCCGCGATTTCCCGGAATATTACCCGTTCTTCAAGCTGCAGGAATTCTCTTATGACGGCGTCACCTATCCCGGTCATAACCGCGTGATGGGGCGCTACCGTGGCGCCGATGGCGTAAAAACCGGCTTTATCAACGCTTCGGGCTTCAACCTCGTAACCTCAGTGAAGCGCGACGGGTATAACATCGTCGCCGTCGTCATGGGCGGGGCCAGCGCCGCCAGCCGGGACAATACCATGATCAGCCTGCTCGACCGCACCTTCGCCGAGCTTGCCTCGAAAAAAAACAGCCTCGCGGGGGGCAGGCCCGACGAGCGGGCTGATGAAGAGCCCTACCATAAAACCAGTCAGAATGAGGCGGATAGCGATATTTCCGTGGCGCTGGTCAACCTGAACTATACCGCCCAACAGGCCGCGCAGTAAACCCCCTGTCACAAAAAGTTCATACGGGCCGCGGTACTCCGGGCTGGATTCCTGCGCGTCAATGAGTTAGCATAAAGGTGAATCAATGCTTTAGAGGCGATCCTTATGTCTGATGGCTTATCGAAAATGACCGGCGAAGCGGCGCAGGCCGGCGGCGACATGCTGATGAAGATATTCGAAGGCATCGCTGAACGCGTTTCCATGGGCGTGCAAATGGCGGCCACCGGCCTTGCCAATGCGAGCACACGGGTAACTGCGGCGGTCAGCAGCCCCATGCGCGACGGCATGAACCTCGCTAGCGGCGGCGGTGCGCCCGTTGCCAGCGAAGGACGCGGCAAAGGTCTGGAGATCGCTGTAGAGTCGCCGAACGTACCGCAGATGCATGTCGAAGCGCCGAAGCTTTCCGCGCAGTCGCTGGCGGAAGTGCGTGAGATTGGTAGCAAGCTCGCCAAATCCTACGCCTCAACGACGGAAATCAACCCCGTCGATTTCGGCAATCTCCAGCCCATCGCCGGCCTGCCCAGTCAGGGCGTCTCGCAGGGCGCGGGGATGCAGGTTTAGGGCTTCCCATCTATAAAATGCGGGGGGGTGTCACTCTCGCTTTTGCAGGAATGACAAAATCCAGCGGCTAGAACGGCGCCAGCGCTTCCACAACCTGATGGCCCCAGCGGGGTTGCTGCATGTCGGTGATCTGGCCGCGGCCGCCGTAGATGATGCGGGCCTCGGCGACCTGCGACGACTCGATGGTGTTGTCGGAATTGATGTCCTGCGGACGAACGACGCCCTTCACGCCGATCTCGCGGATCTCGTTGTTGACACGGATTTCCTGCTTGCCGTCGATGACGAAATTGCCGTTGGGCAACACCTGCGTGATAAGCGCGGCGATCTGCGTTTCGATCTTTTCCTCGCGCTTGACGCCGCCCGTGCCCTTGGAATTGGTGGCGCCCGCTACGTCGAGCAGCGAGGTGGGGTTGGCGGTGCCGGGAATCCATTTGACCAGCTTGTTTTCCAGCCCGAACACGGTGGGGGCGGAAATGCTGTCGCTGACGTCGCGCTTGCGCTCTGTCTCGTTATCGACTTCGGCCTTGTCCTTGATCTTGATGTTGACGCGCAGGATATCGCCCACGCGCGCGGCGCGCTGGTCGCGGAAGAATGCGCGCGAGCCGGGCTGCCACAGCGTGTTGGCGTATTGCTTCGGCGGGGGAGGAGCTTCCGGCATCGGCCAGGTCATGGGCTGGTAGCCGGGTTGCTCGACCGGGTTGGCCAGCGGCGCGATGGAGGGCGGTTTCCCGATGTTTTCAATCTTGTCTACCGTCGACGCACAGCCGGAAAGCATGCTGCTGGCGGCAAGCATGCCGGCAAGGTAAAGAGCGCTAATTCGCTGCATGGGGAGCCTCCTCTGTGGGTTTGACGGCTTCGGCGGTTTTAGCCTCAACCGGGCCGACGCTTACGGTTTTGTCGTCTTCCACGCGGGCGTGGACGATTTTTTTGCTGGCGAGGTTACGCACGGCGATCATGCCGTTCTGCGCGCCGTCGCCCATGGCCTGCCCGGTGGCGGTGATCTCCATGCCGGAAACGACGTAGCGCATCTGCACGATGTCATTTTTCTTGATGGTGGCGGGGCTGGCGATCTCCTGCCCGCGCAAGGGGCGGTAGGCGGAAATGGAGCGCTCCGGCGATTTGCCGATCAGCTCGGCGCTATCGGTGATGGTATCGGCGCGGGTGCGGGCGACCGCGACGGTCTGCATCTCGATGTCGGATTCCCTGATGGTTTCGCCGCTGCGCAGCTGGCGCTTGAGCACCGGGATTTCCACGACTTCCTCGAAACGCCCGGCCACGGGAACGGCGCTGATGGTTTCTTCGCCGGATACCGCAAGCAGGCTGGCGGTCCAGCGTGCGGTGGGCTTGTCGTAAGACAATCCGCGGATTTCCACCGCGATGGGCTTGTTGTAGGAGAATACCGGCCCCGACTTGCGGCCATTGATGGTGGCGGAAATTTTTTCCGCGACGCCTTTGTCCACCAGCGCCTGGCTGATGGCTGCTTCCGCATCCTGATAGGAAAGCTCGAACAGGTATTTGGGCGAGGCTTCCGAAGGCGGCTCGGCGGGCGTGGCATAAGCGGGCAGGGCGATGATGAGGATGCCGATCACGATCAGCGCGAGATACCAGCCGGTGCTGGTCAGGCCGAAAGGATAGGTTTCGTAGGAACGCTTGATCATAAATTATACGCTCTGGTTTAAGGCTTGCATCATTTCGTCGGTTTTGGAGACGACCTTGCTGTTCATTTCATAGACGCGCTGCGCCTTGATCAGGTTGGTAAGCTCGGTGACCGGGTTGACGTTGGAGTTTTCAAGGAAACCCTGAAGGATGGTGCCGAAACCGTCGGTGCCGGGGGTGCCCAGAAGCGGCGTGCCGGAAGCGGGGGTTTCGAGATAGAGGTTGTTGCCCGCAGCCTGCAGTCCGGCCTCGTTGATGAAATTGACCGTCTGCATCTGGCCGACGATCTGCGGGTCCGTCTGTGCGGGCAGTGTCACCGACACTTCGCCGGACTGGTTGATGCTGATCGAGGTGGCGTTCTGCGGGATGGTGATGGCGGGTTCTACCTGGAAGCCGTCGGCGGTGACGATATTGCCGTCGGGCGAAAGCTGGAACGAACCGTCGCGCGTGTAGGCGATGGTGCCGTCGGGCTGGGTGATCTGGTAATAGCCCTTGCCCTGCACGGCGACGTCGAGCGGGTTCTCGGTGGATTGCAGCGTGCCTTGCCCGGTGTTGCGGTAGATGGCGCCGGTTTTGACACCAAGCCCGATCTGGATGCCGGTGGGAACGATGGTGCCGGAATCGGAGGAGTTGGAGCCTACGCGACGGTCGTTCTGGTAGAGCAGATCCTGAAATGCCGGGCGCTGCAGCTTAAACGCCGTGGTGTTGATGTTGGCGAGGTTCTGCGAGGTGACGTCAACGAAAAGCTGTTGCGCCTGCATGCCGGTGGCTGCGATGTCGAGTGATCTCATAGGTTATATCCTCTCAATGTTCATTAGCCCTGCTGCGCCCAGGCGTTGGCGGCCTTGCGCTGCAGGTCGTACATGACTTCCACGAATTTGGCGGTGTTGCCGACGGCGCGCGAGACGTTGATCATATGCGTCATCTCCAGTACCGGCACGACGTTGGAATTTTCCAGCGCGCCCTGCGCGACGACGACGTTTTCGGTTTGCAGCGGCGTGATCTCGCTGGCAAACAAGCCGCCGTTCAAGCGTTCGAGCAATTGCTCGTTATCGAACTGCACGACGCCGAGCGTGGCGAAATCCTCGCCGTTGACTTTCAGGTTGCCGACGCTTCCGATGTCGATGGTGGCGGTGTCGTCGGGCAGGGAAATCTGCTGGCCGGAGCTGTCGAGCACGGGATAGCCTTCGGAATTGACGAGCAGGCCGTTGCCGTCGATCTGGAAATTGCCGTTGCGCGTATAACGGTTGCCAAGCGGCGTCTGCACTACGAAATAGCCAGGGCCCTTGATGGCGACGTCGAGCGGGTTGCCGGTCGATTGCAGCGTGCCGGAGTCGGTATTGCGGTAACTGGCGACGTCGTAGGCGAACGCCATGTCGTTGCGGTTGCCCTGGTTCACGTCCTTGGTAAGATAAGAGTTGAACATGATGTGCTCGGAGCTGTAGCCGGTGGTGTTGGCGTTGGCGATATTGTTGGCAGTGACGGCCATGTCGCGGAACAGCGCCATCTGGCGTGAGAGCGCGATGTAGATGCCGTTATCCATAGTGTCCTCCGCTTGAAAAAAAATATTGTCGCGTAAGGGTAAGCATAATCCGTGCCAAATTTTTACCGTGCGGCTGGCAAACTAATTTTTACGGATGTTCTCAAGTTGCTTGAATAAGTTGGCGTGTGGTTCTATAACTTGCGCAACGTTCTTTTAACCTATCAGACGGGATCCTGAGCTATGGCCAAGGAAGCAGCAAAGAAGAAAGAAGAAGCCAAGGAAGACGATAAGGAAAAAGACGACAAGAAAGGCAAAAAAGACGAAAAATCCGAAGGCGGGGACGCTAAGGAAGGCGAAGGCGCAGAAGGCGGCGAAGGCGAGGCTGCCGGCGGAAAATCCAAAAAGAAGTTCATCATCATCGGCGTCGTGGCGCTTGTGGTGTTGCTCGGCGGCGGCGCGGGACTTTATTTCTCGGGCGTGCTCGGCGGCGGAAGTGAGGAAGAACACGCGGCCGAAGGGGAAGAGGGTGCCGTCGGCGAAGACGGCAAGCCGATTTCCAAGCCCGTGTATTACACCCTCCCGGAATTCCTCATCAACCTCACCGCCACCGGCAAGCAGTCGAGCTTCCTGAAAACCACCGTCATCTTAGAGCTGGCCAAGGAAGGCGATACGCAGGCCGTGGAGGGCACGCTGCCCAAACTGCAGGATGCGTTCAATACCTACCTGCGCGAGTTGCGCGCCAGCGATCTGGCGGGTTCGGCCGGCATCCAGCGGCTGCGTGAGGAATTGCTGCTGCGTGCCAACAAGGCGCTCGCCCCGGTTAAGGTGAACGACGTGCTGTTCAAGGAAATCGTTGTACAATAGTCCGTGC
>CAZBUX010000119.1:0-5773 GCA_964495185.1 uncultured Rickettsiales bacterium
ACCGGCTACAGCCGCTGGCAACGGATATGCCGCTCATCGTCACGCTCAATCCCGGCCGTGAACCGCGTGCAGAGCTGGTGCATGACGAAGCCGTGTTCGAGCATCCGGTGTTTGACGAAGGCGCTATTCGCAGCCAGCAGCAAATAGCCACGATACAGGGCAGGGAGCGGTTGTGGTTCTGTGGGGCCTACCAGCGCTACGGCTTTCACGAGGACGGGCTGGGCAGCGCGGTGGATATGGTGCGGCAGATGGGCATTGAACCGCCATGGAAATAACGCCGCAAATCTATACTGCGAAGGTAATGCACAAGCGCCTTTTTCCAAAGGTGAATCAGTTTACCTATGGTGTCTATTATCTTGCTTTGCCCCTGCCTGCCGAACCGCTTCCCGGCCGCCTGCTCAGTTTTCGTGATAAAGACCACGGACAGCGCGATGGCAGCGAAATAGGCGTCTGGGCGAAAAGCGTGTTGATGGCCTATGGTCTCGATGCTCCGGTGGAACATATGATGCTCATTACCATGCCGCGCGTGTTGGGTTATGTATTCAACCCGGTCAGCTTTTTCCTCTGCCTCGATCAGCAGAAGCAGCTGCGCGCCGTCATCTGCGAAGTGCATAACACGTTTGGCGAGCAGCATAGCTACCTCTGCGCCCGATCCGATCATGCGCCGATCACGTCCGATGAGTGGCTGGAGGCTGATAAGCTGTTCCATGTCTCGCCGTTTCTGCCGCGTGAGGGGCATTATAAATTTCGTTTTGCGCTTGCAGGCAAAAACCTTGGCATCTGGATCGATTACCATGACGCGCAGCAGGACAAGCAGCTTATCACGTCGTTAACCGGAACATTATCGCCGCTGGACGCGGCGTCGCTGAGACGTGCGTTCTGGACGCATCCGTTAGTAACGCTCAAGGTGATTGGGCTGATTCACTGGCAGGCGGCCAGGCTTTTCAGCAAGGGGATACGTTACGTGGTCAAGCCATTGCAGTTGCATGAGAAACTGTCCGCCACCCGCAACCTTACCAAACGGTAAGTACAGGTTGGCTGGGCAATACGCTAGGCTGCGCGAATACGTTTAACAAGCACGGATCTGTATGTTTGAGAAATCGATCACCCATCAGTTTTTAAAAGCGCTGGAACATCTCGAATATGGCGCGATGGATGTCACCACGCCCGATGGAAAGCGTCACTGTTTCAAAGGCCCGCATGAAGGCCCGCCCTCGACACTGTATTTGCATGACTGGCGCGCCATTGAGCGTTTTGCGAGCAAAGGCGATACCGGTTTTGCCGAAGCCTACCGCGATGGCTGGTGGGACAGCGACGACCTTGCCGCGCTCTTTACCGTCGGCCTGCTAAATGAAAAAGCATTGAACAGCTATATTTACGGCAGCCTGATAGGGCGTATCGCTTCGCGTATTTCCTATCTATTCATGCGTAATACCATGAGCGGCAGCAAAAAAAACGTTCAGGCGCATTATGATCTCGGCAATGATTTCTATGCGCTCTGGCTTGATACGAGCATGACCTATTCTTCCGCGATATTCAGCGAGCCGCAGCAGAATCTGCTGGAAGCGCAGCATAGCAAATACGACCGCATTATCGAACGGCTCGGGCCTTCGGGAACCCTCCTTGAGATTGGTTGTGGATGGGGCGGATTTGCTGAGCGTGCGCTGAACAAAAAAGATTTCGACCTAAAAGGACTAACGATTTCACAGGCGCAGCACGATTATGCCGCCCGGCGGCTCGGCGGCAGCGCGAAAATTGCGCTGGAAGATTATCGCCTGCAGGAAGGTCGTTACGATAATATCGTCTCGATCGAGATGTTCGAAGCGGTTGGGGAAAAATTCTGGCCGGTCTATTTCGGAAAAGTGAAATCGCTGCTTGCCGGCAAAGGCAAGGCGATGATCCAGACCATCACCATCCGCGACGATTATTTTGAAAGCTACCGCAAAGGTGGCGATATGATCCGCACCTATATCTTTCCGGGCGGCATGCTGCCGTCGCCGTCGCGGTTCGTGGAGGAGAGCCAAAAAGCCGGGCTGCGCCTGACCGACAGCCATGCGTTCGGCCAGGATTATGCGCGTACCATCGAGCACTGGCGGGCGCGTTTTGAAAGCAAGTTGCACGAGGTGAAGGCGTTGGGTTTCGATGAGAAATTCATCCGTCTGTGGCGTTTTTACCTGACCTGCTGCATCGCGAGTTTCAAGGTTGGCCGCACCGATGTGATGCAACTGGAGCTTGCCCATGCATAGAATAGCAATACTGCTGTCTTGTTTCCTGCTTTCGTCTGCAACTTTTGCCGCAGACGCGGCGCTAAAACATGTGCCGGATGCGCAGGAAGTAGGCACCGGTAGGCTTTCGATTGTCTTCTGGGATGTGTATGACGCCACACTCTATGCGCCGGGCGGAAAATGGGACCCAGAAGCATCGTATGCGTTGAAAATATATTATTTCCGTGAGATCGAGGGGCCGGATATCGCCGATCGCACCGTGGAGGAAATACGAAAACAGGGATTTGGCGATGAAAGAAAGCTCGCTGAGTGGCAGGCGCAATTGCGAAACATTTTCCCGCTGGTGACGAAAGGATCGCAGCTTACCGCCGTGGCGGAACCCGGAAAACCTACGCGGTTTTATTTCAACGATAAGCCCATCGGCAGTATTGCCGATGCGCAGTTTGGCCCGCGTTTCTTCGACATATGGCTTGGTGAGAAAACATCCGAGCCAGAACTTCGCAAGAAATTACTGGGGTTTTCGTGAGCGCAAACCGCATTTCCCCGGGGCGTCTCGCGCAATATGGATTTCTTGCGATGCCCGTGGCTTTTGCCGGGTATCCGCTATATGTGCTGGCGCCCGATTTTTATGCGGCGAATCACGGCGTGTCACTGGCGCTGCTGGGCTTCTTATTGCTTGGCCTGCGCGTGCTCGATGCGGTGCAGGATCCTTTCATCGGATGGATAAGCGACCGTTTTTCGGGCATGATATTCCCGGTATTGGTGATATCTGCGTTGGTGCTTGTGGGGGCTGTCTATGCATTGTTCCACCCGGCAGCTTCCAACGCTGCGCTGTGGTTCTGCCTGTGCATGCTGTTTGCAGTTACCGCTTACAGCGTGCTGAGCATCAACCTAAACGCGCTCGGTGCGCTATGGACCAGCGACCCGGGCGAGCAGACGCGCATTGCCGGACTCAGGGAAGCCTTCGGGCTGGTGGGTTTGCTCATTGCGGTGACGCTGCCGGCATTGTTGTTAAAACAATTTCCTGCCAGTACGGCCTATGGTTGGTTCGCCGCCATACTGGGCGCGCTGATGCTGCTTGCCCTGCTGGTTTTTCACCGGTGGATCTCACGCGCAGCCCTTATTAAGCGGCACGAGGGCGCACGGCAGAAACTGGGCGCAACGCTTAAGTCGCTTTCTGTGCCGACACGAAAACTTTTTCTGGTCTATGCGATGAGTATGCTGGCATCAAGCATTCCGGCGGTGCTGGTAATGTTTTTTATACGCGACCTGCTCGGGGCTGAGGCCTATGCCGGCCTGTTCCTGCTTCTATATTTTCTCTCGGGCGCGCTTGCCATGCCATTGTGGAAGCGCCTGAGTATCAACTATGGCAAGCATCGGGCGTGGCTGATTTCAATGATGCTGGCGGTTGCGACTTTCATCTGGGCGTTTTTCCTTGGCGGCGGCGATGCATGGCAATATGCGGCGATTTGTATCGCTTCCGGCATAGCGCTGGGGGCCGACCTTGCGCTGCCGCCTTCCATCCTTTCCGACCATATGCATGCCGAAGGGTCGCAGTCGAGCGCCGCCACGCAATTTTCACTGCTGGCGCTGATTGCGAAGGCGGCGCTTGCCATCGGTTCCGCACTCGCGCTTCCCCTGCTGGATGCAGGCGGTTTCACGCCTGCCGCCGCCAATGACGCCGCCGCGCTTGCCACCTTGAGTTTTGCTTATGCATTGCTGCCATGCCTTATCAAGATTTTTGCCGCTTTTTTACTTTATCGTTTTTTCAACACTACGCATGGAAGGATACAAAATGAAACTGTTCTGGGTCGCGATATTACTGGGGGGCACCATCATGCTTAGCAGCTGCGGCGGACATTCGCTGGATTATTACAAGGAAACGGCACCCAAGGCCGACATCAAAGAATTTTTCAATGGGCCTATCAAAGCCTGGGGCGTGGTGCAGGACTGGCGCGGTCGCGTCGTAAGCCAGTTCGATATTGACATGGTCGGCAAATGGAGCGGCGATACCGGCACGCTTACCGAGCATTTCACTTACTACGAGGGCAAAAAGCAGGAACGCGTCTGGACCATTATAAAGCTTGCCGACGGTAGCTACGAGGGCACGGCTTCGGATATTATCGGTAAAGCTTCCGGTAATGTGCAAGGCGCCGCTGCGCGCTGGAGCTACGTGATGGATCTGCCGGTAAATGATACCACCTACCGCATTACCTTCGACGACTGGATGTGGCAAATGAATGACGGCGTACTCATCAACCGTTCCTATCTCAGAAAATTTGGTATCACGGTCAGCGAACTCACTATCTTCATGCAGAAGCAGAAACCATGAGCTTTAAAGGCGATATTGTCTGGATCATCGGCGCAAGCAGCGGTATTGGCCGCGCGCTGGCCGTCGAAATAGCGGCTGGCGGTGCCATACTGGCGCTCTCAGCGCGCCGCAAAGAAGAGCTTGAAGTTCTACGAGCCGAATTGGGGCAGCAGCACATGATTTATCCGCTGGATGTCACCGACAGCGATCTGACGCTTCGCACCGCACAGGCGATCCGCGCCGGCCTTGGCCGCATCGACCGCGTTATTTTCATGTCGGCCGGCTATACGCCGATGCGGCTTAATGCACTGGATATGCAGGTTGTCAGACATATGATTGATGTAAACCTGTTCGGCGCGCTTGGCGTGGTGAATGCCGTAATGCCGATCATGAAAGAACAGAAATCCGGGCAGATCGCCCTGTGCGGGAGTGTAGCGGGGTATGTCGGTTTGCCGGGCGGCCAGCCTTACAGCGCCACCAAGGCGGCCATTATCAACCTGGCGGAAACGTTACGGGCCGAATGCCCGAAGCGCATCGATGTGAAATTGATCAGTCCCGGTTTCGTCCGCACACCACTTACCGATAAAAACGATTTTTCGATGCCGATGATCATCACGCCCGAAGCCGCAGCCAGGGCGATAGCAGGTGGCCTGCAATCAAAAGCGTTTGAGATTCACTTCCCAAAGAAATTTACGTTTCTACTCAAACTGTTGCGCCTTCTGCCTTACGGCCTGTCCTTGCCGCTTATCAGAAAATTCTAACCACAGAAGATGCTATGAGCAGCTTATTTGATCCCCTTTCTCTTGCCGGACTGACGCTTTCCAACCGCATCATCATGGCTCCCCTCACACGCATGCGCAGCAGGCAGCCGGGCAACATTCCACATGCGCTGCAAAGCGCAAGCCAGGCTCGATCACAAATATCTAAAGAATAATGTGATCAATCGTCTTCAGCGTCGTACCATATGCTGGACTCTACAGCAGCTCTTCAAAGAAGCAGATTTGGCCGAAGCTCTGATCTTTAAAGGCGGCACATCGTTATCAAAAGCGTATCACATCATAGAGCGCTTTTCGGAAGATATAGATTTGACGATAAACAGGGAATTCTTAGGAATCGAGGAAGAGCATGATCCTGGTGCATCGGGAATATCCAACAAAGAACGTGATAGACGCTTAAAAAGTCTGGCAGGCAGAGCTGAGAAAGCTGTACTTGAGCGCCTTATGCCAAAAGTAGGCGG
>CAZBUX010000120.1:0-5731 GCA_964495185.1 uncultured Rickettsiales bacterium
GCGCTGGTCCATCTTCAACTGCTGCGCCAGCTTATCGCGTTCCGCATCATCGGGGGTTTCAAGAATCTTTGCCATGGGGTCATCATAGACCGGCAAGAGGCTGATGTAATGTGAAGATTCCATGACAGGGGGGCAGGGGCGGCGGTGGGATGTGAAAGCTGCGGAAACCGTGGCGCTGGCAACGGGTTTTGCCCTTCCGTGCCATTCAAAAACTTCATATTATTTACCTGCGATTGTTATCCTGAGCGCAGCGAAGGATCTTACCATTCCATGTCGCGGGCAAGATGCTTCGCTGCGCTCAGGATGACAAAATTAATGAATAACAATGAATTGCAGGTAAAAATGCAAAGAAATGCAAAGAAATGCAAAGAAAACGGAGGCTGGCCGCCAGCGGCAAAAACCATAACCGAATGATATCAATAAAAATATGCCGATTTTCTAAAGAATCTAACGGTTCCAGACGGCTCTATCCAGTCCCGAAGCGGCTCCGGGCAGGCTAAAAGCGGGTCGCGGAAGGTTCTAAGCGGAACTACAGCGTGTTCTTATACACGCCTATGATGTTCTCCAGCAGCTTGAGCGCTTCGTCGCGCGGGCGCTGGAAGGTGTTGCGGCCGATGATCGAGCCGTTGCCCCCGCCGTCGCGGATTTCGCGGATCTCTTTTAGGAGTTCCAGTTCGCCCTTGGCGTTGCCGCCGGAGAATACGACGATGCGGCGCCCGTTGAAGCAGCACTGCTTCACGTGTGCGATGCGGTCGGTGAGCGATTTGATGTTGATGCCCTGCGCTTCGTAGACTTTCTTGGCGTCGACCTGTTCGAGATGGTCGGTGGGCGGCTTGACTTTGATGATGTGCGCGCCAAGCAGTGCCGCCATGTGGGCCGCATAGGCGCAGACGTCCATCGCGGTTTCGCCTTCCTTCGTAAGGTCGCCGCCGCGGGGATACGACCAGATGACGACGGCGAGCCCGTTTTCCTTGGCTTCGCGCGCCATTTCGGCGACTTCCTTCATCATGTCGTAGGCTGCCGAGGAGCCGGGATAGATGGTGAAGCCGACCGCGGCGCAGCCGAGCCTGACGGCGTCCTTGACCGACGACGTCACCGCCTGGTCGGGAGCCGCGTTTTTCGGCGCGAGCGAGTTGGCGCTGTTGATTTTGAGGATGGTGGGGATTTTGCCTTTGAACGTCTCGCAGCCCGCCTCTAAGAACCCGAGCGGCGCGGCATAGGCCGAAAGCCCGGCATCGACGGCGAGCTGGTAATGGTAATGCGGATCGTAGCCCGCCGGATTTTTGGCGAAGCTTCGCGCCGGGCCGTGTTCGAAGCCCTGGTCGACCGGGAGGATCACCACGCGGCCCGTGCCGCCGAGTTTGCCCTGCATGAGGATGCGCGCGATATTTGCCTTGGTTTTGGCGTTGTCGCCCTCGTAGTTGTCGAGGATCTTTTTTACCTGCGGGGTGACGCCGGTTTTGCCTTTGGCGGCGGGCTTTGCGGCTTTGATTTTGGCGGTGGCTTTCATCGTCTCATCCTGTGCTGTTGGCTCATTATAGGCTGCGTTCTACCCTGTTTGCGGGGCGGTTTCAATTGCTTTTCAGCCAGTCGCGGCAGGCTTTGCCCGCATCGCGTGCATGGAGCAGGTCGAGGGCTTCGAACTCGCCGGTATAAAACGCGATGCCGTTTTCCTGCGCGATATCGGCAAGCTTTGCCCGCAGCTCTTCCGGCGCGCTTGACCGCATGTGCTTATGCCCCATCTGCATGGCGGCGATGGCCTCGCCCGACGCGTCGGCGCAATCCACGATGCAGGTGGCCCGCACCCCCGGATACGCCTTGCACGCCGCTTCGAACATATGCAGCAGGTAAAGGCTGCCCGCATAGAAAATCGCATCCCGTCCGCTTTGCAGGATGACGGGCGCATTTTTTTCCGCCGCCGCCGCAAGCGCCGTAAGCGCGTGTTCGACGGTATGCACGATCACCACGCGCATGGTTTTATTTCTTCGATTTGGCGGGAGCGGGTGCGTTTTTCAGAAGCGCCGCCACGCCCGGCAGGATCTTTCCTTCCAGCCATTCGAGGAAGGCGCCGCCGGCCGTCGAGAGGTAGCTGAATTCGTTGGCCAGTCCCGCATGCGCGAGCGAGGATACCGTGTCGCCGCCGCCTGCGATGGAGCGCAGTTTTTTCTCGCGCGTGAGCTTGGCGATCGAACGCGCCAGCGCGATGCAGCCGCCGTCGAACGGGCTGGTCTCGAACGCGCCGACGGGGCCGTTCCACACCAGCGTTTTGCAGCTGCCTGCTTCCTGTGCGAACAGGTGCGCGCTGTCGGGCCCGATATCGGCGGCCATACCGTCGTCGGGTATGTTGTCTACGCTGGTGATGATGCAATCGGCCTGCTTCCTGAACTGCGTGACGACCACCAGGTCGACCGGCAGGATGATCTCGCAGCCTTTTTTATCGGCAGTTTTTAGAATTTTAAGCGCCGTGGCTTTTAATGTGGGCTCATGGATGGAGCGCCCCACACTATGTCCCTGCGCATGGAGAAACGTATTGGCCATCGCGCCGCCGATGATGAGCTTGTCCATCGTGGAAACGAGATTGTTGAGCAGCGCGAGCTTGGTGGAAACCTTGGACCCGCCGATAATCGCGCCGATGGGTTTCTTCGGTGCGGTGAAAATGCCCGTGAGCACGTTCACTTCTTCTTCCATAAGCCGTCCGGCGGCGATGGGAATATATTTCGCGATAGCAGAAATCGACGCATGGGCGCGGTGCGACGCTGAGAACGCGTCGTTGACGTAGACGTCGCCGAGACTCGCCAGCTCGCGCGCGAAATGCGGATCGCCTTTTTCTTCTTCCGGGTGGAAACGCAGGTTTTCCAGTAGCAGCACTTCGCCTGCTTTGAGCTTCTTCACCGCGTCATGCGCCGCCGGGCCGATGCAGTCGACGCCGAATTTTACCGTACGCCCGCCCAGCGCCTCCGACAGCGGATCAACCAGCGGTGCCAGCGACATCGACGGCACGAATTTACCGCCCGGCCTGTCGAAATGCGACAGCACCACGATACGCGCTTTTTTCTTAAGCAGGTAATTGAGGGTAGGCAGCAGTCGCACGATGCGCGTGTTGTCGGTGACCGCGCCGCCGCTCATCGGCACGTTCAGGTCTGTACGCACCAGCACGGTCTTGCCGGCGACGTTTAAATCTTCGAGTCTGGGGAAGCGTGCCATTACAGCGACGCCCATAATTTCGCCACGTCCAGCATCCGGCACGAGAACGCCCATTCGTTATCGTACCACGCCGCTACGCGCACGAGGCGCTTGCCCACCACATACGTGCCGGTCAGGTCGGCGATACTGCTTTCCGTGCTGTGGGTGTAATCGATGGAAACCAGCGGTTTTGTGGAAACGGCAAGTACGCCTTTCAGTGCGCCGCCCGCGGCTTTCTGCAACGCGGTGTTGATTTCCTCTTTCGTCGTGTCACGCGATGCGGTGAAGGTGAAATCCACCAGCGACACGTTGGGCGTAGGCACGCGGATCGATACGCCGTCGAGCCTGCCTTTCATCTCCGGTATGATCAGTCCGATGGTTTTAGCTGCGCCGGTGGACGTTGGGATCATGGAGAGAGCAGCGCTGCGTGCCCGGCGTAAATCTTTATGGCTGTTGTCCACGAGGTTCTGGTCGCCGGTGTAGGAATGCACGGTGGTCATGAACCCCGAATCGACGCCAACCGCCTCATGCAACACTTTAACAACGGGCGCCAGCGCGTTGGTGGTGCACGACCCGACCGACGTGACTTCATGCGACGCTTTAAGCATGGCGTTGTTCACGCCGTAGACGATGGTGGCGTCCACTTCTTCCGCAGGCGCCGATACCAGTACTTTCTTTGCGCCCGACACAAGGTGTTGTGCGGCGTCTGCGCGTTTGTTGAACTTCCCCGTGCATTCCAGCACGACGTCGACGCCCATACCCGACCACGGTATCTGCTTCGGGTCTTTGTGATGGAACAGCTTCACGGATTTTCCGCCGATGGAGAGATTTTCGCCGTCGGTTTTTACTTCATGGGAAAAGCGCCCGTGCACCGAATCGTATTGCAGCAGGTGGGCGTGCGTTTCCGCCGCTGCCGGGCCGTTCACAGCCACCAGCTCGATATCCTTTGCGTTCGTCTCGAAAATCGCCCGGGCTACGCAGCGCCCGATACGTCCCAGCCCGTTAATGCCTACGCGAATCGTCATTTCAGCTTACCATCCTTGCTTCTGTTTTGCCTAACAGCGCCTGCAGCGCCTTATACCCATCATCCGTCATATTGATGTGGTCGGAGTAGCCGCCCAGTCCATGACAGATTTCATAATCCTTGCTCGGCTGCAAAGCGGTTGTGGCGAGGAACCCCCCTATGAGCTTTGCATGATGTTCGCATTGTTCGCGGTTTCCTGGGATAGGCGATTGCATCGTGAATCCGAAATTCGGCGCTCGCTGGTTGTGCCATTGCAGCAGGCCCAGCAGCCGTTTGCCTTCTTCGATCCGTTTCGTTCCTTCGTTCACCGGCTGTCCTTTATTCTTATCGTGCGAGCCCGAGTATGCCGAACGCGATCAATACCGCGCCGATGATCCTGAGCACGACAAACATGTTATCATATGTACCAAGCCGCGCCTTCACCGCCTTTTTTTCCTTTGGGTCGGCAATCTCCGCTATGCTCGCCTGGAGTTTTCTCTTCTGCTCGACCAGTGGCAGTATCGTCGAATAGGTTGCCATGATCTCGAATATTCCCATCAGCAGCAGGAGCAGGGAAAACACCTTGTTCTGGTAGGAATTGAGGAATTCGAAGAAGCCGTCCATCAGCGTGCGCCTGTATTGCGGGTTGTCATAACGGTTTTGCGAGATAAAAATATATGGCCACAATAAAGAATATTACGGTTACAATATTCAGCGTCATTATCGCTCTTTTTGCGTCTTCGGGCTTCATTTGCGGGTTCTTAGAAAAAATTTTCGGTAGCACGAATTGCGCAAGCACCGTATCGGATACGGCAATAAGCAGAATGATAATAGCGATCAGGTCATTATGGTTCATAGCCTACCGATGATGGCTTTAACGGTGTCGTCAGCCGTAATTCCGAAGTGCTTGTAAAGATCAGGGGCAGGGGCCGATGCGCCGAAGCCTTTCATGCCGATGAAGATGCCGTCCATGCCGATATAGCGTTCCCAACCGAAACCGCCTGCGGCTTCAATGGCGACTTTGAGCGTGTCTTTGCCGAGCACCGATTCGCGGTAGCTTTGCGGCTGTTCGTCGAACAGTTCCCAGCAGGGGAGGGATACCACTTTCGCGGCGATATTCTTTTCCGCCAGTTTTTTCTGCGCGTCGACGGCGATGGAAACTTCCGAGCCGGTGGCGATCAGCGTGACTTTCGCATTCTTTGCGTCCGATAAGACATAGCCTCCGCGTGCGCAGGGATTTTCCGGCGTGTATTCTGTGCGCAGGGCCGGCAGATTCTGGCGTGTGAGCGACAATACCGACGGCGCGTTTTTCAACGACAGCGCCAGCGCCCAGCATTCTGCGGTTTCCATGGCGTCGGCGGGTCGGAACACGTAAAGGTTCGGGATAGCGCGTAGGCTCGCGAGGTGTTCGACCGGCTGGTGCGTCGGTCCGTCTTCGCCAAGGCCGATGGAGTCGTGCGTCATGACGTAGATGACGCGCTGCTGCATGAGCGCCGAAAGGCGGATGGCCGGGCGGCAGTAATCGGTGAACACAAGGAACGTACC
>CAZBUX010000121.1:0-5727 GCA_964495185.1 uncultured Rickettsiales bacterium
GGGCCAGGGTGCTCGGCACGTTCGATACCGGCAACGTGCTCACGCTTTTGTCGCTTCCTGCCTTCGATCCCAACAGCTTCAGCAAGGGCATCCGCACCGACGAATGGAAAGCGCTCAACGCCAATAAGAAAGTCCCGCTCATGAACAAGGCCATCAGCGGGCAATACCCGCCGGGCTCGACTTTCAAGATGGTGGTGGGGCTGGCGGGGCTGGAGGCAGGTGCAATTCAGGAGCATTCCACAGTGTTCTGCCCGGGGCATTTCTTCCTCGGCGACCACCAGTTTAATTGCTGGAAACCCGGCGGACACGGGACGATGAACTTTCATGAGGCGATCGAGCAATCCTGCGATACGTTTTTTTATACGGTGGCCGACCGCATCGGCATCGAGAAATTCGCCGACATGGCGCGGCGATTCGGGCTTGGTCAGAACTACGGCATCGGCATCATCGGCGAGAAACCGGGCATCATACCCGATGCTGACTGGAAGATGAAACGCTACAAGCAGAAATGGACCGGCGGCGACACGATTAATTGTTCCATCGGGCAGGGTTACGTGCTTTCCACCCCGCTGCAGCTGGCGGTGATGACGGCGCGCATGGCCAGCGGCACGATGGTCAAGCCCCGCCTGTTCGTGCCGCCGGGTGAGGAAAATCCGGTGTTTGAACCGGTGCCCATCAAGCCGGGTCTGCTTGCGCTCAACACCGAGGCGATGATCGCGGTGACAGCCAGCCAGAGTGGCACGGCGTACAACAAACGCATCACCGAGCCGCGCTTTGCCATGGCGGGCAAAACCGGTACGTCGCAGGTGCGCAAGATCATCACGCGCGGCCTCGACCAGAATTCACTGCCGTGGGAATACCGCCACCACGCGCTGTTCGTCGGTTTCGCGCCCATCGACAAGCCGAAATACGCCTGTTGCGTGGCGGTGGAACACGGCGGCGGAGGTGCCGCGGCCGCAGCCCCCATCGCGCGCGACGTGCTGCTGAAGGTGCAGCAGGTGTCGGAGGAGTAGTGGCTATTTACCCAGAGATGTATCGCCGGTGGAATTGATGCGAGGATTTACAGGGTAAGGATCCGACATAGCCTTCAGCCCTGCTATCAGGTCCATGTCCAGAGAATAAAGTCTGGTTTTATCGTAAGATATTTGTCCCGGGAGCGGCAAATATCTCCGTGCCGCCCAGTGGGACATCAGGTAGAGCGTTCTGTTGTCCGTGATTTTTACGGGCTGGTAATTTAGGTCAGGAATCTGATCCAGTATGTCGGTGATGGGCTTCATGCTTCTGTCGTCCCCGTATCCGAATACGATAATGCCTTCTGGCTTCTCCCAGAAGGCCTCGTGCAGGATCTTGCTGCCGGTTGATCCGGGTGGAAAAGCATTTACCATATGCCGGAACGGAGGATCGTACTGGTTAATAGTATAAGCAATAGGTGGATTTTTCTGCGCGATTTGGAGCAGGGCCCCTTTTAAAGCTGTATTTGGCATGTAATATTATGTGCTCATGATTTGCGTAAATGAAAGTGCATGATTTTGTGGCCCATGCTTGACTATAGGGTTTTGAAATCCAGTAAAACCTAGCATTTCAGCCCTTAGCTTCAACCATTTCCGTATTTCAAGGTGTCATCACGGCATTAAAAAAGCCGGGGAAACCCCGGCTTTTTTAACTTTGGTGCAGTTAAGCGCTTATTCTTCGTCGATATACTGTTTTTCGAGCTTTTCGTGGCGCTCCTGCGCTTCGATGGTCATGGTGGCGATGGGGCGGGCCTCGAGGCGTTTCAGGCCGATGGGGTCGCCGGTTTCTTCGCAGTAACCATAGGTGCCGTCGTCGATGCGCTTGAGCGCCGCGTCGATCTTGCCGATGAGCTTTAAATAGCGGTTGCGGGTGCGCAGCTCGACGCTGGCTTCGGTTTCGAGCGACGCGCGGTCGGAAAGGTCGGGCTCGCGCCAGTTCTCTTCCTTCAGGTTATTGATGGTTTCCTGCGACTCGGCGATGAGCTCTTCGCGCCATGCGGTCAGTTTCTGGCGGAAATATTCACGGTGCTTGGCGCCCATGTACGGGTCTTTTTCGGAAGGAGCGTAATCCTTGGGGAGTCTGGTGGACATCACATACCTCGGTTGCTTGATAACGGTGAGTATTCTGCCTAAAAAAGAGGATGCTGTATAGCAAAACCCGGTTTTTTTGCAAGGAATAGATGTTCCGGCCGCAATAGGCTGATAATACGGTCTATTTTTTATAAGTTATTGATCTGCTATATCTTTATTTTCTCGTGCGGCGGCAGCGTTTTGCAGCTTGGCCAGCTCCACGGCGAGGCGGATTTCAATGTCGTCGATGATTTCCATCAGGGCGGGGTCGATAACTGTTTGTTTCTGTGTCGCTAACTGTCGCTCCAGATCATGCAGCATATGGGCGGGGATGGCCCCGGCTAGCAAATGGCGGCGCAGGTTTTCGAGTACGTCGAGCATGTTCTTGCCTTGCTGCACCAGCTTCTTGCGGCGGACTTCCTCCTCGGAGACTTCCTGGAGTGACAGGAGGCCGACGGCGGAAATATCGGTGAGCGGGGCGGCGGGGGCGGCGTCTTCGCTGCCGGCGGCGTTGAGCATGTCGGCGAAGGACGAGACCGAGCCGGCGCTGCTGCGTTTTTTCACCGCAGTGCCGGGCTTGATGGATTCGTATCCGCCGACTTTGATGATCATAGCTTGGTGATCGGTATCCGGAATTGAGGGTTCAGCGAGTCTTATACTCCCGCCTTGCTAATATTATATATCATAAATTTTAATGTTGCCTGAATTTAAGACAGGCAAAAAATGCCGGGTGCGGGAAGGGGGGATTTCGGCGCGTGCGTGCGTCGGTCCTGTGCGTGCTGGCATGGGTATGAAATATAATGTGTTTTAGCCGCACGGTGGCGCCGGGCGCAACTGGCACGCAAATCGCAAGTCTTCATGGGAACAAACGAGGTTTCTATGAAGATCGCTCATTACACCATTATCGCCGCCTTGTGTTTTGCGTTCGGGTTTACCGGCAAGGCTGAAGCTGAATCGCGCCTCAAGGATATCGTCAGCTTCGAAGGCGTGCGCGAAAACATGCTGATGGGCTACGGCCTTGTGGTGGGGTTGAACGGCACGGGCGATAAGCTGAAGAACAACGCGTTTACCGAGCAGAGCCTGATCGCCTTTTTAGAGCGTCAGGGAGTGAATACGCGCGGTACCGAGCTTAAAACCAAGAACGTCGCGGCGGTCACCATCACCGCCATGCTGCCGCCTTTCGCACGTAACGGCGGGCGCATCGACGTCACCGTATCAGCGATGGGCGACGCCAAGGATCTAACCGGCGGCACCCTGCTTGCTACCCCGCTTTATGGCGCTGACGGCGAAGTGTATGCGGTGGCGCAGGGCGCGATTTCCATCGGCGGCTTCAAGGCGGCCAGCGAGTCGGGCTCGACGACGGTGACTAAAGGTGTGCCCACCTCCGGGTTTATCGCCAATGGCGGCATCGTCGAAAAAGAAATCGAATTCGCCCTGAATAGCATGCCGGAGCTGAAACTGGCGCTGCGCAACCCCGATATCTCCACGGCGCAGCACGTCGCCGACGCCATCAACGCCGAGGTCGGGCCGGGCGTGGCGCAGGTCAGCGATCCGGGCACGGTGGTGCTGGCGGTGCCTGCGGTGTACCAGAACAACGCTACGCAACTGCTGGCGGAAATCGAGAAGCTGCCGATTGAAACCGACCAGGTAGCGCGGATCGTCATCGACGAGGCGTCGGGCACCATTGTCATGGGCGAAAACGTACGTATCGACACGGTGGCGGTGGCGCAGGGCAATCTTGTGGTCAAAATCGAGGAGAAGCCGCAAGTGTCGCAACCCCTGCCGTTCGCGCCCGAAGGCGCCGAAACGGTGGTGGCGGCGCAACCTACCGTGCTGGTGGACGATGGGCCGGGAAAACGCATGGCCATGATGCAGCGCGGCGCCACGCTTAAGGACCTGGTGGCTGGACTTAATGCGCTCGGCGTCACGCCGCGCGACCTGATCACCATATTGCAGACCATCAAGAGCGCCGGCGCGCTGCAAGCCGACATACAGACGAGGTAGGGCCATGATCAGCGCAGGTACGATGGCCGCTATTTTAAGCGGGAATGAGCTGAATGCCCCCAAAGGCATACAGACCGCAAACGGGGCCGATAAGGCGGCGAAGGATTTCGAGTCGATGTTCGTGTCGCAGATGCTTGAGCATATGTTCGGGGAGTCGATCGGCGATGATTCGTTCGGCGATGAGGAGTCCAGTGAAGTCTATAAGGGTCTCATGATGCAGGAATATGGCAAGCAGATCGCCGCGTCGGGTGGCATAGGAATTGCTTCATACGTTAAAAGGGAACTGCTTAAATTACAGGAGGTTTCACAATGAATAACCCGCAAACCGTTCAAAAACGGGACGTTAAGATACAGGACGTGATTACGCTTACCGCCCGTCTCGCCCAGCTTCTGGCCGAGGAAGTCGATCTCCTCTCGGAAATGAAGGTTTCCAGGATCGAGGCGCTCCAGAAGGAAAAGCTGTTCCTGACCAACGCGCTGGACACCATGCGCAAGGCGGCTGAAAAAACACCGCAATTCTCGGAAACCATCCCCTCGCAGGACCGCAAGGATTTGCAGGAAGTGGTGGATGTATTCAATAGCATACTGGAAGAAAACCACCGTAAGCTGCTGATGGCCCGCGAGGTTAACCATAAAATCGTGCAGGCGATCACCGACGTGGTCAAGGAAAGCACCATAAGCCGGGTCTACGACCTGCGCGGCACGAGCGGCAATACGCCGTATTCGACGTTGTCGGTCACGCTCAACCAGACGATCTGACGGAAGGTATCGGGTAAAGGTCGCATATGAGTCTTACGCTATCGCTCAATAACGCGCTTACGGGGCTGAAGGTCAACCAGCAGTCGCTGGCGGTGCTGTCGCAGAATATCGCCAACGCCAACACCAAGGGCTACAGCCGCAAGGTGCTGGATCAGGAAGCTCTCTATCTCGCCGGAAATGGCGCCGGGGTGAGCGCCACCGACGTCACGCGCAAGGTCGACGAGTACCTCCAGAAATCCGTCCGCATGCAAAGCTCCATCTCGGGGCGGGCCGAAGTCATCGGCGATTATTTTGCGCGCACGCAGCTTTTCCTTGGCAGTCCCGGCAGCAATAACAGCCTGAACTCCTATCTCGGCACGTTCTTCAACAATATGCAGGCGCTGGCCCAGACGCCGGAAAACACCACGGCGCGCGTCAACGTCGTCAATGCCGGGCAGACGCTTGCGCAGCAGATGAGCCAGCTCGCCGAAAACGTCAACGAGCTGCGCTTTCAGGCCGATCAGGACATCACGCAGGCGGTCAAAGCCGTCAACAGCACGCTGCAGAACCTGCGCGTCGTTAACGACGCGATCACCAGCGGCAACGCGGCGGGGCGCTCGGTGACCGAACTGCTCGACCGCCGCGACAAGCTGCTTACCGATCTCGGACAGTATCTGGACGTGAATACCTATATGCAGGAGGACGGCGGCCTCAACATCTTCACCGCCAACGGGCTGAGCCTGCTCAATGATAATACCTACCAGCTTTCGTATGCGCCCGTGAGCTCGATCGACGCGCTGGCTAACAACGTTTCGCTGGCGCCGATACTCGTTTACCGCCTTGACAATAACGGCAATCCTTCCGGCCAACCTCTCGAGCTTACTACCGGTGGTAAAAGCGCCGA
>CAZBUX010000122.1:0-5675 GCA_964495185.1 uncultured Rickettsiales bacterium
GTCCACATCTATTGCCCCGAGCAGGATTGCCCCGCCAGCGAAGTGGCGAGGGAAACCACCGTCGCCGCTTATGAAGACACCGCTTCGCTGATCGCGTTTGCCGAATCGGTCGACGTCGTTACCTATGAATTCGAGAACATCCCGAGCGCGCCGGTTTACGAACTCGCCAAAATCGCGCCCGTGTTTCCCGCCCCCGACATTCTGGCCGTTACGCAGCACCGCGTGCTGGAAAAACAGGCGCTGAATAAACTGGGCATCGGCATCGCCCCGTTTGCGTCGGTAAATAACCCGGCGGAATTAAAGAGCGCCATCGCAACCCTCGGCCTGCCCGCCGTACTCAAAACCGCCACGATGGGCTACGACGGCAAAGGCCAATGGAAAATAAAAAATGAAAGCGACACGCCCGATATCGCGCCGGGGGAATATGTGCTGGAAGGCTTCGTCGATTTCCGCATGGAAATTTCGGTGATCGTTGCGCGCGGGAAAGACGGCGGCATCGCGTGTTACTGCCCGGTGCAGAACACGCATAAAAACCATATCCTCGACGAGACCATCGCCCCCGCCCCTATTCCCGCAAAGCTTGCGGCGGAAGCGGAAGCGATAGCACATACCATCGCCAAAGGACTTGGCCTCGTGGGCATCATGGCGGTGGAAATGTTCGTCACGCGCGACGATAGAATCCTCGTCAACGAACTCGCGCCACGCCCGCATAATTCCGGGCACTGGACGATCGACGCCTGCACCACCTCGCAGTTCGAGCAAACCATCCGCGCCGTCTGCGGCCTTCCGCTCGGCAGCACCGAGCGGCTGTGCGACGCCCGCATGAAAAACCTCATCGGCGACGATGTCGCGGATTGCGAGAAATACCTTGCCATGCCCGGCGCACGACTGCATCTTTACGGCAAGAAAGAATCCCGCCCCGGAAGAAAAATGGGGCATGTGACGTTTATTAAAACTTCTACCGGAGCATAATTATGACTGCCGCCGCAAAATCTTCTTCAGCTGTCCGTACCGAATCCGATTCCTTCGGAAATATCGACGTCAACGCCACCCGCTACTGGGGCGCGCAGACGCAGCGCAGCCTGCAGAATTTCAAGATCGGCGGGGAGACGATGCCCAAGCCGCTCATCACCGCGTTCGGCGTGCTGAAGCTCTGCGCGGCGAAGGTGAACATGCAGCTCGGCGTGCTGGATAAGGCGATCGGCGAGAAGATCGTACAGGCGGCGGGCGAAGTGATCGACGGAAAAATGGACGGGCATTTCCCGCTCGTCGTTTGGCAGACCGGCTCGGGCACGCAGACCAACATGAACGTCAACGAAGTGATCTCCAACCGCGCCATCGAGCTGATGGGCGGCGTCATGGGCAGCAAAAAACCCGTGCATCCCAACGACCATGTGAATATGGGGCAATCGTCGAACGATTCCTTCCCCACCGCCATGCATATCGCGGCGGCGTGCGAAATCGAATGGACGCTGCGCCCGGCCCTGAAAAAGCTGCACGCCGCGCTGGATGCCAAGGCGAAGGAATTCGACAAGATCATCAAAATCGGCCGCACGCACCTGATGGACGCCACCCCGCTTACGCTCGGGCAGGAATTCTCGGGCTACGCGGCGCAGGTGGAATATTTGCTTAAAGTGATCGATCTCGAAGCGGCGGCACGCCCGGTGCTGCATCTCGCGCAAGGCGGCACCGCGGTAGGCACGGGCTTAAACGCCAAGAAGGGCTTCGCGGAGGCATTCGCAAAAGAAGTGGCGACGCTTACCAAGTTACCGTTCATCACCGCGCCCAATAAATTCGCGGTGCTTGCAGCTCACGACGCGCTGGTGACGCTTTCGGGCATCCTCAACACCGCCGCCGTGGCGCTGATGAAAATCGCCAACGATATCCGCCTGCTCGGCAGCGGCCCGCGCTGCGGCCTGGGCGAACTCAGCCTGCCGGAAAACGAACCCGGCTCGTCCATCATGCCGGGCAAGGTGAACCCCACCCAGAGCGAGGCGATGACGATGGTCTGCGCGCAGGTGATGGGCAATCACACCACCGTTTCCATCGCGGGAAGCAACGGGCATTTCGAGCTGAACGTGTTCAAGCCGGTGATCATCTATAACGTGCTGCAATCCATCCGCCTCATCGCCGACAGCGCCGTGAGCTTCACCGACAACTGCGTGGCGGGCATCGAGGCCAATACCGACCGCATCACGAAGCTGATGAACGAATCGCTGATGCTGGTCACGGCGCTCAACCCCCATATTGGCTACGACAACGCCGCCAAAATCGCCAAGAAGGCCCATAAAGAGGGCACCAGCCTAAAGGAAGCGGGCATCGCGCTAGGGCTGCTCACCGCCGCCCAGTTCGACGATTGGGTGCGCCCGGAGACGATGTTGGGACCAAATTGACGTTTTTACAATTTAAAGTTGTAAAAATTGCCTTTTTAAGCATCAGGCGTATAGTTGAGCAAATTCAAACACCGCACGGCACCCGCCGTAGTAGAGTGGAACAGCAGGCAAAGTTTTAATTGACAATAGTTAATTTAACTATTAATTAACTATTAACCATTAACTAGCAAGGTTCCGTATATCTATGACCAGCATGCCAAAATTTGAACAAGATCACGCTAACGCCGCCAATACCATCCAAAACTACATCGATGGCAAGGTCGACGTGAGGAACATGGATAACCGAATGGAGCTCAGGAACGCCTTCATACTAGCGGAAAGCTGGCTGGGCAGAATGCAGTCGAAAATCTCGCCAGACGAAATAGATTTAATCATTGCTACACGTGATAAATACATCGCCTGGGGAAGAGAAACCGGCTTGGATAAGTATAAAGTCTCCAGCCTGTTCGTGGGATAACGCTTCTTTGCAGAGCACTTAATGAATGCTGCTGGTAGGCGGCGTCAGTTCGTGTAATGCCTTACGTAATTCTTCCTGATCAACATAGCTGGCGGGTTTCATCGCAGGTTTTTCGGAACCGGTCGTTTCTGTCTGCTTCGTTTCCGGCTTTCCCTGCACTACGCGCTGCCTCCAGTCGAATTTCTCCTTTTCCAACGCTTTTCTTTGTTTCATGCGCTCGTCGTTTAAGTTGACGTCGGCAGGCAGCGAGGTATCAAGCGCTATGCGGCGCTGGCCTTCCGCTTCGCGCGCAGGATCAGCCAACGGCTCGAATACGACCGATTTATACACTTCACCGGTTCCCGCTTTGAATTCGCCCCAGTTCAGATTAACCGCACCGTCGATCATGCGCTCCAGCGCCATGTCCATTTTTCCATGATCCCAGAGCCGCGCAAATTCGGCTTTAGCATACATGTAGGGCGTGTAAGAAATTGCCGCCTTAGTATAAGTATTAGAAAACTTATTCAGTTCGAGTATGCCAAACTTGTCCTTGATTGCATGGAGAAGCCCCTCTTTTCGTTTGGTATCGATCCTGTTGGCTATATTATCTACACGCTCAACCAACCGGCTGCTGTATTTGCCAACCTTGTCGAACCCCTTCCCGATCAGGTTGACCTCCGTAGCATGGGGATCAAAATGCGGGTTGGCGTTGCCGTCCACCACCGCTATCGGAATATCAGGCCGCATGGGATTGACTGCAAATTCAGTATCACGCGACTGCACCGAGCGCGTAACCCAGAACGCCGGAACGGCGGGAGTCATGTAAAGGCCGCCTTTTATGATGCTGCGCACTACCCATTTCGCCGTGTCAGCCGTTTTTCCAAAAAAGCCCTTATGTTCCTGTGCGTCAGGAGCGCCATAAAGGCTGGCCTTTTTCCCCTGCAAAAGGTTGGCGGCATAATCATACGCCTCGCGGTACATGAGCGTGCCCATGTTGTAGACCGTGAACCGCCCCTGCAGGTCCATCGCGCCTTCCCACATATAGTTACCGATCACTTTTTTATCATCGTTCACTTTAAAAATGTTGCCATTCTGGCTAAAATCGAAATCCTTCTCGAAGCCGGGGCTGATCTTGGGATGGCTGATCATCGCCCGCTGCGCTTTCATGAAATAGGCGTAAGGAATCGCCACCGCCCAGTCTTCACCACCGTTATAGCTGATATACTGCCATGTGGATTTGAACATCTGCTTTACGGCAGCAGGGAAATCAATCTTGCCGTCCCTGATCCACGATTTCTTGACGTTGGGATCGACCCAGCCCACGATATCGCGTGCCCATGCGTCACCGACGCTGGCGCAAAAAAAGTCGAAGGTGATACCCACCACCTCATGCCCGAGGCTGCGCCCGGCCACCCCACGGCTTCCTCCGGCGGAGCTGTATTTCCATACCGTCGGCCTGAAATGCACCGCCTCGCGCCCGAATAATGCCTCGATAGGCTTACCGACCCCTTCATCGATAATCTTAGCGATGATTTGTAAAGGGTTCTTCTGTTCTTCCAGCGGCTTTAACGGATTGTATAACGGTGCATCCGACTTACCCATCCATTTCTGCGTAAGCAAATTCCCGCCCGCAAAAAACGCCGCGCCCATGATGCCGCGGGAGAACAGGCGGATCGCTAATCGCCCGCGGGAGGTTTCGTTCCAGGCGAGCTTGCTCTCGTCCCACATTTTCTGGGTGAGTTCGGTGCTGTTGCGGCCATAGGCGCCGATGCCTTCGCCTTTAAAACCAAGGGCGGAGTTCGGCGCAGGCGCGGCTGTGCCGTCCTTCGCGCGAGCGCCACTGGCGGCGTCGGGGCGACGGTCGGATTCGGTTTTCTTTTTGTCTTCCAGCGATTTATCGATCATCGCTACTGCTTTTTTCCCTGTTGCGGCCGGTGTAAAACCCTTTTCCAGCCATTGGGTTAGCTTAGCACGCCCCCGCCAGTTTTTTCCATGAACATTTTGTGACAGTTGCGATGCCGCAGCACAGCAATTAGCCACTTAAAGCCCCGATTGTTGCAATTCCATGAAGTTTCATGATTTTAACCCTAGTTCGCTTGAGGGAGGGCCGTCGAAAAGCTATGCTTTACCTATGGTCGACAATTCCCATATTCCCGGTCAGGGGGCGCTAGGCAAGGCCGCATACGGCGTGGCGCACTGGAGCACCTCCAACCTGAACGTGCCGCCGAACCTGCACCGCCTGCGCAACGCGGTGGGGCTTACGGTCGGATTGTATCTGGGCCGGAAAACCATGGATATCCTCGCCGGAGAAACCATCGACGGCAAAAAAATCGATAAGAAAGACCTCGCCTTCCCTCTGCGCCCCCTGCACGGAGTGTTCGCCTACGACCATTTCTCCGACCAGCCCGCCGACCGTTGGAAAAAAGTATTCGACATGCTCGTTCCGGGTGTGCTCGGCGGCATCGGCGCAAGCATCGGAAGCGTCTCGTTCTTCAAAGACCGGTTCATGGAGCCGGTAGAAAAAGCCATGCACCTGCCGGCGAAAGACGTGTCGCTGGTAATGCACGAAAAACGTATGCTCTACCACGAAGCAAAACCGTGGGGATTTCTCTCCGGGCTTTCGGCGGTGTTCGGTTCGGCCAGCGGATTCGGACTGATACCTTCGTTCTTCAACTACAGCTCGACGCTCGGCACGCTGTTTTCCATGCGCGCAGAACGCACCATGTCGGCACCCTTCTTCCGCAAGCTGTTCAACTCGCACGCACCCTACCCGCTCCGCCCGACGCGCATGATCGACGAGATGATCAAATACGCTGCCAACAACCACAACGCCGCCCCCGAAGCAC
>CAZBUX010000123.1:0-5637 GCA_964495185.1 uncultured Rickettsiales bacterium
GCCGCTCGTAGTGAAAAAAACCCGCAAGCTCGCGGTGGCGGATTAGCGGAAACGCACGATACCAATTCGATTTTATGGACAAACACAAAGCCGCAGGCGAGATCATCGCGCAGGCGTTGCCGCTGGTGCCTTTTGAGGGCTGGACACAGGCGACGCTGCAAAAAGCCGCGCGCGCGGCGGGATATAAGGCCAGCGACGTCATCCGCGTTTTCCCCGGCGGCGCCATCGACGCGGTCGATCGCTACAGCGCCATCGCCGACGCGCAGATGCTCGAAACCCTCAAGCAATACAGCCTCACCACCATGAAAATCCGCGAGCGTATAGCCACCGCCGTGCGCGCCCGCCTCGACGCGTGCGAACCGGGCCGCGAAGCCGTGCGCAAGGCGGTCGCCATGCACGCCATGCCCTTCTACGCACACCGGGGACTGCGCAATCTCTACCGCACCGTGGACGACATATGGTACGCCTGCGGCGATACCTCCACCGATTTTAATTTCTACACCAAGCGCCTGATGCTGGCGGCGGTGTATTCCTCGACACTGCTTATCTGGCTCGACGACAATAGCCCCGGCAAAGCCGTAACGTGGGAGTTTCTAGACCGCCGTATCGAAGACGTCATGAAAATCGAAGGCGCGAAGCACAAGCTCAGGAAAATGTTCTCCTAACCGTCATTGCGAGCGTAAGCGAAGCAATCCAGCGTAAGCGCCGTGGGCGCGATATGGAAGTTATACGTGCCGCAGACGCGGCACACTGGATTGCCGCGCTTCGCTCGCAATGACGGTTCTTACTCCGTCAGCGTTCGCAGTTCCACGCGTGTCGCATACACCACGAGATCGTCAAACGAACGTTGCAATTGCGCGGTGTTTTCCGAATTGATCGGCTGCTGCACGAACGCCGTGGTCAGCCCGGTGTGAGCGCCCGTTGCATCACAGTGGCAATTTATCAGTTCGTCGGTATTGGTTGAGCCGGTGAACCCCTGCCCCTTCGCCGACACCCGCACCGAGCCGCCACCGCGCGGGAAAGCGCCATGACCGTTTTTGCCGTGGCTGACGATAACGTAAATCGCCTGAGGCGTCTTGAAATTCCCGGCCTGGTTGTAAATGCCGATATAAGACGTGGCATCGGTGATCGGCCATGTCGTGAAAGCGTTGAGGGCGGCATAACGGAGATGGACAGCATAGGTCATGCGCCTGCCCCAGCCATCGAAAGCATAATCATCGGGAAGCCCAAGCGTCTTGGTGGGGATCATGCCGCTGAACAGATTGCCAACACTGTAGATCGCGTCCACCGGGATGCCCGGATCGATGCATATGCCAGGCGCAAAAGTCACTTCCCTGCCGAAGGCGGCAGCGTCGATGCCGGCGGTACTATCGGCCGGGCACGGCAGGCGGTTGAAGGCGCGGCGGTAATCGAGCAGGGTTTGCTGCAGGACCGCCAGTTTTTCCTTGGTGATGTTGAACTGCTTCTGGTTCACCGATTCCGCCAGCATGAACATGCCGCCGCCCATGACGACGCCGACGATGAGCAAAACGATACTCATCTCGAGAAGCGAAAAACCGCGCCGGAATTGCTGCATGCGTAAATAACCCGCTGAAAGGGCTATTGTATCAGGCAATCATTTAACGATTTATTAAGCTTAGAAATGCACGACCTTGCCGTAGGCGTCCAGCACCGATTCATGCATCATTTCCGACAGGGTCGGATGCGGGAATACGGTGTGCATTAGGTCGAGCTCCGTGCCTTCCATCTGGCGGGCGATGGCGTATCCCTGAATTAATTCAGTAACTTCCGCGCCGATCATATGGGCGCCGAGAAGTTCGCCCGTTTTAGCGTCGAACACGGTTTTGACAAGCCCTTCCGGCTCGCCCAGCGCAATCGCCTTGCCGTTGCCGATGAAGGGGAAACGGCCCACTTTAACCGTG
Source organism: uncultured Rickettsiales bacterium (assembly GCA_964495185.1). Taxonomy (GTDB): domain Bacteria; phylum Pseudomonadota; class Alphaproteobacteria; order Rickettsiales; family SXRF01; genus CAZBUX01. The sequence continues at coordinate 1,923 of CAZBUX010000123.1, forward strand.
AGTCCTTTATCCTTCGCCGCTTTTTCGGTAAGGCCGACGCTCGCCACCTGCGGATGGCAATAGGTGCAGCCGGGGATGTTCTGCTTGTTCAGCGGGTGCACGTCTTTCTGGCCAGCGATTTTCTCAACGCAGATGACGCCTTCGTGGCTGGCCTTGTGCGCAAGCCACGGCGCACCGGTCAGGTCGCCGATGGCATACACGCCCGGCTCGCCGGTAGCACTCCACTGGTCGGTGACGATGTGCGTTTTTTCAACTTTGACTTTCGTGCCTTCCAGCCCGAGGTTTTCCACGTTGCCGACGATGCCCACCGCGAGGATGACGCGATCCACGGTGATTTCGCTCGTCTTGCCGCCCGCTTCCAGCGTAGCGGTGACGTTGTCCTTGCCTTTTTTCAGCGCCTTCACCGTGGTGGCGGTGTGGATCTTCATGCCCTGCTTCTCGAAGGATTTATGGGCGAATTTGGAAATTTCCTCGTCCTCGACGGGAAGGATTCTGTCCATCACCTCAACGACGGTGACTTCCGCGCCCATCGTGCGGTAGAAGCTTGCGAATTCGATGCCGATAGCGCCAGAGCCTACGACGAGCAATGATTTCGGCATGGCTTCCGGCACCATCGCCTCGCGGTACGTCCACACCAGCTTGCCGTCCGGCTCCAGCCCCGGCAGCGTGCGCGCACGCGCGCCGGTAGCGAGGATGATATTTTTTGCGGTCAGCTCCGAGATTTTTTTGCCTTCTTTTTCCACGGCGATTTTGCCCTTACCGGCGAGCTTGCCGTGACCGTCGATGACGGTGACCTTGTTTTTCTTCATCAGTCCCGCGACGCCCTTGGAAAGCTGGCCGGAAACCGCGCGCGAACGCGCCACGACTTTGGCAAGGTCGAATTTAATGTCCTTCGCCGACAGCCCGAACGCTTCGGCGTTCTGCATCAGATGATAGATTTCGCTCGTGCGCAGCAATGCCTTGGTCGGGATGCAGCCCCAGTTGAGGCAGATGCCGCCCATGTGCTCGCGCTCGACCAGCGCGGTTTTCATGCCGAGCTGTGCGGCGCGGATGGCGGCCACATAGCCGCCCGGCCCACCGCCGATGATGACGATATCGAAATTCGTGTCGGTCATACCTGTCCTTCCTTTTTGAATCCACGCGCAAGCCATACGCCCGCGCCCGCAGCCGCGAGCAACGCCAGCGGCGGCAATACTATCCAGCCGATGCGCTGCATCTGCACTTCCGATTTATCCTGCTGTTTAATGCCCGAGGCGTCGATGCGGAACTCGGTTTCCTTATCCAGCGAAATGATGAGGCTGTTCTCATCGGCGGCCTTGCGGTCGCTGAACTGGTACCAACCCATGGCCGCCATCCACACCACGCTTATCACCACCCAAAGGCGCAGCATGCCGCGCGTCCAGTTTGCCTGCGATGCGCTCATATTATTTCTTCTTCCCCGGCAGCGGCACGCGTGAGGAATGCTGATCGACGATGATCCACTTGCCGCCACGCAGCACATAGGTGAAAGAGAACCGCGCCGGGATTTCCTCCGGCTCGCCTTCCTGCGTGTAGCTCAGCGTGTACTGGCCGGTGTTGACCGCCATGTCGCCGAACATACGCGGGTGCGATTCGGTGACATCGACCACCACATCGGGGTTGGCAATCACCTTCGTGAAATATTCCTTCAGTTGCGCGCGCGTGGTCAGCGGATGCTGAGCAAACGTCGAGATCATGATGGCGTCTTTGTCGTAGAGCCGCATGATGTTATCGAGGGAACGGCTCTGCACCGCCTCCACCCATTCGGTAAGCGCCGTGTCGACCGCAGGCGCGGCGGGCGAGGCAAGTGCGGGAGATGCCGCGAAAAACAACAGGGAAAACAGGCAGGCACGAATCATGGGAATACCGAAGTTATGGGTTAGAGCAACAACAGGCCCGGCTTTTCGACATAGGCCTTGAACGCCGCGAGGAACTCGGCGCCTACCGCACCGTCCACCACACGGTGATCGACAGAAAGCGTCACATCCATCACCTGCCGCACGACCATCTGGCCGTGGCGGACGACGACGCGTTCCTCCCCTGCCCCGACCGCGAGAATGCAGCCCTGCGGCGGGTTGACGATGGCAGAAAAATTCTTGATGCCGTACATGCCGAGGTTGGAGATCGAGAATCCGCCGCCCTGAAATTCTTCCGGCGAGAGCTTGTTCGCGCGCGCGCGGGAGGCGAGGTCTTTCATTTCGTTGGAAATCTGCACCACCGATTTCTGGTCGGCGTTTTTCACGATTGGCGTGATCAGCCCGCCGTCGATGGCGACCGCCACGGAAATATCGACGTTGTTGTATTGCAGTATGGCGTCGTCCGTCCACGATGCGTTGGCCGCCGGGATTTTACGAAGCGCCAGCGCCGCCGCCTTAATGATGAAATCGTTCACCGACAGCTTGTACGAGGGCTTCTTATCCTTGCCGGCGACGGCTTCGGCATCGAAATTGATGTCCTTGCGCACGTCGATGAGCTTATCCAGCTCGCACTCCACGGTGAGGTAGAAATGCGGCACGTTCTGTTTCGACTCGGTGAGCCTGCGCGCGATGACCTTGCGCATATTGCTGTTAGGAATGGCGGTCGTTTCCATGGCGTTGCGCATAACGCGGCCCTTGCCTGTACCGCCGCCCGCCAGCGCCTTCACTCCGTCGTCCTTCACCACGCGCCCATGCGGGCCGGTGCCGGAAACCATGCGGATATCGACGCCTTCATTGGCCGCCACGCGCTTGGCCAGTGGCGAAGCGAATACGCGCCCGGCCTGCGCCACCGAAGCGAGCGTGGCGGTTGCCGTTGAAACCGCCGCTGCCGCCGGTGCGGAAGGTGCCGCAGCAGGAACAGTCGCGGCTACGGGCGCCGCCGCTTTGGGCTTATAGCTTTCAAGCGTTCCCTTATCCTCACCGTCCTCAAGCAACAGCGCGATCAGCTGGTTGACCTTCACCGCCTGCGTGGCTGCCGCCACGGCGATTTTGCCGAGCGTCCCTTCGTCCACGGCTTCGACTTCCATCGTCGCCTTGTCGGTTTCGATTTCGGCGATGACCTGGCCGGATTTGACTTTATCGCCTTCTTTCACCTGCCATTTGGCGAGGTTCCCCTCGGTCATGGTCGGCGACAGGGCGGGCATGAGGATTTCGATGGGCATGTGCGTTCCTTAAAAAGTGATAACGGTATGTTTAATCAATTACAATTGCCCTGTCTATAGGCGTTGGAACTGACATTTACCTGAAATTTCTGCTGGGTGAGGAAATCGGCGAATTTGAAGGCTTCGTCGGCATTGTCGAGCTGGTAGCTGATGCTGCCGCTTAACTGGTAGACGGGCTGGTTATATTCGTTCTGGGTGTAGATATTGTAATTCATGCTCTGCTTCTCGAACTTCTTGAGTTCCTGCTGCTTGGCGTATTGCTCGATGGATTTCGTCTGCTCGTCGAATTTCACCTTGGCCTCTTTGATGCTCGGCACCTTGTGGTTGAAATTGATGCCAACCGTGACGTTTTCCTTCATCACGCAGCCAGGCTTCATACCGTTGATTTCAGCATAGGCGGGCGTAACCAGCATGGCCGATACCGCCGCGAGCAATGTAATTTTCTTCATAAAACCTCCTAAAATCTGTTATTCTTCGTAGATAATTCCTTCACCCGCGCAGTTCCCGTCGCGGTAGCCGCTTACGCTTAAATTGACGTTGTAATTTTTGGCGATCATC
>CAZBUX010000124.1:0-5607 GCA_964495185.1 uncultured Rickettsiales bacterium
GCGGCTTGCCAGCTTCCTAACGTCCGGCGCAGGTCATGGATTCGCAGGTTGGTAATTTCGGCACGTTTAAGTAACTCCGTCCATACATACCAAGGGTTTTCCAAATGGCCGCTCTTGCCCTTGGACACAGGGAACACCCATGCGCTGTTTGTCTTTGCTTTACGGCGTTTCAGTATCTCCAAGGCTGGCTCAACCAGCGGCACGATATGCGGCTTGCCGTTCTTGGTCATGGGGATCACCCATTGCGCGGAAATGAAGTCTATATCCTGCCAGCACATAGCCTGTACGTTGCCCTTCCTCGCACCCGTGAAAAGGCTGATATAGAGGTAATCCCGCACCGTTTCGTTAGGCTCTTTCTCCAAAGCATCCAGAAACCGTTTCATCTCCTGTATGCTCAGGAAACGCTCCCTGCTGCGTTCCTTGAACCGCTTTACGGCATAGGCAGGGTTCGGTTTGTTCCATCCCCATTCAATAGCCTTGTTATACATAATGCGGATCAGCGAATGGACATGGTTAGCGGTGACTGTGCCAACGTCACGACCTACCTGCTGGTGCAGTTCGCGGATATGGTTTGAAGTGATATGTGAGATTTTCTTATCCGCCCATTTCGATAAATAGATTCTGTAGTTGGTCTGCGGATTCCTAGTGCTGGAAAGATGCGGGATGGCATGGCGTTCCAAGTACATTTCCCATAACTCGCCAAAGGTGATTTCCTCCCGTAGTGCGCGTTTCTTCTCCTGCGGGTTGATGCCTTCCGCAATCTGCCAATGCACCTTGGATGCTTTCTCCCTTGCCTGTTCCAGCGTGAGTTCGTCAATGCGCCCTAGGATGATGCGCTGTGGCTTGCCCTCTACCCTCCGATATACGAAGTAGGTTTTTACGCCCTTGCGGGTGACGTAAATCCCGAAGCCTCGTACCTTGGTATCGTAATAGTAAGCCGTACTGCGGTTCTCAGGAGGTAAGGCCGGGATGGTGAGTATGTTCCTGACGGTGAAATTGAAGCGTTTGTTTTGCATAAGCTGTTGCTACCCTGTTGCACGTTTTGACACAAAACAGGGGAGTTTCGAGATTGCTTATGCTAAGCGGCCAATGGCTAACCTATTGCGGCAGCTAGGGATGTGTGTTTCGCAGAAACACGCAGACCCAGTTCCCAAGCTGCATACGAGGGTTCGATTCCCTTCACCCGCTCCATTTTTTATGCACGCGAATTCGTGACGAGCGGCGTTTTTGATTAATCAAATCTTAATCAATCTGCAATAGGTAGTGGTAAGGTTTGGCTTTTGCCTACTATTTGTGTATAGTCGTGCAAATTATTGGTCAATAAACGCATTTCAAAAAAGGTGACACAGACGATGAATACTTTTCGTGCCGCGGCGCTGGCCGCACTGCTTATTCCCGCAACGATCGCCGCGCCGGCGCTGGCGTCGGATTACCTCACGGGCTCCGTGGGCTGGTTCGACCTCGTCGACGGCGACGATGAATCGGCGCAGTTCGGTGCGGAATACCGCTTCTCACCCATCCAGTACGGTTTCCGCCCCACGCTCGGCATCACGGTGACCGACGACGGCGGCGTGTACGGCTACGGCGGTTTCAACTGGGACGTGCCGCTGATCGACAACCAGCTCTACCTCATCCCCAATTTCATGGTCGGCGCTTATGGCGAGGGCGACAGCAAGGATCTGGGCGGCACCATCGAATTCCGCTCGGGTATCGAAGTGGCGTACCAACTCCCCAACACGCACCGTGTCGGCGTAGCGTTCAACCATATCTCGAACGCCAGCATCTACGATAAGAACCCCGGCGCGGAAACCCTGCTCATCAATTACTCGCTGCCGATGAACGCGTTCCGATAAACACGCCAAAAACCGTAATAATAAATAAAATCAGCGATGTAACCCATCGCTGATTTTTTTATGCGTAAAGTCGTTTACAATGCTACGGGCAGGATTTAGGTTGCGGTTAAATTTTATTAATTTCTCACCCCTTCCGGAGCCCTGTTTTATGAATACTCGTCGTTTCACCGCCGCCACCGCCATCGCTCTCGTTTTTGCCGCTAACCCTGCCGCAGCAAACGGTAATTACATCGATCTTATCCAGTCGGGACAGGGCAATGTCGGCAATGTCGAGCAGGTCGGTTCAAGCCATGCCGTGATCGGCAACATATCGGGCAACAGCAACGCCGTCACCGTCTACCAGCAGGATACGAACAACAGCGTCAGCCTGTATGTCAGCCCGCTTGGCGTCAGCAACACCGCCTGGCTGACACAGGAAGGCACGCATAACCATGTCGGCCTGACGCAGGGGACCGAAGGCGCCGAAGGCAACCTCGCAGCACTTGCGCAGGATGGCAGCGACAATATCGCGTATTTCGACCAGACGCGCGGCGCGTCTGGTTACACGGCCAGCATTACGCAGACCGGCGACAACGATACGGCCTTTGTCGGCCAGCAGGGCAACGGTACCGACAGCACCGCCACCATCCGCCAGTCGGGATCGCTCAACCGGACAAACTCAGAATACGGCGCTGAAATCCGCCAGAACAACGCGGTGGAAAGCTCCGCTACCATTACGCAAACCAGTACGGCGACCAATAGCTACGCCAGCATCTCACAGGAAAACGCGCTTCTGGTCAATGCCGTCATCACGCAGTCGGGCGTGCTGAACACCGCAGGCGTCGCGCAGTCGGGCACGGGGAACACCGCCCGCCTGACGCAGTCGGGCAACAACAACAGCCTGCAGGTCAACCAGCGCTAAACGAGCTTTTGGTAGCCTGGCAGCGTCAGGAATTCGGTGAACTCCGCCTGCGTCACCAGCTCGGTGAGCAGCTCGGCGGCTTTGCCGTAAGGCAGGCCGGTTTCCGGCATCTTCTTTAGTTCCTCGTCGAGCAGTTGCAGGTAGAGGGATTCGGTGACCGGGCGGCCGTCGTCGAGCTTGCCCTTGTCATGGTGAATCCACTGCCAGATTTGTGAGCGCGCGATTTCGGCGGTGGCGGCGTCTTCCATCAGGTTGAAGATCGGCACGCAGCCTACGCCCGAAAGCCAGTTTGCGAGGTATTGCACCGAGACGCTGATATTGTTGCGAAGCCCCGCCTCCGTCACCGTGCCCGCCGGAATCGCAAGCAGGTCGGCGGCGGTGACGTTCACCTCGCTACGCTGGCGCGAAACCTGGTTTTTTCCCTTCATCAGGCGGTCGAACACCTCCATCGCTACCGGAACCAGGCCGGGATGCGCAACCCATGTGCCGTCATGCCCGTCGCCTGCTTCGCGCTCTTTATCGGCGCGCACCATGGCGAAGGCTTTTTCGTTGGCGGCTTCGTCGGCTTTCACCGGGATATAGGCGCTCATGCCGCCCATGGCGAACGCGCCGCGGCGGTGGCAGGTCTTGATCAGGTGCAGCGAATAGCTGCGCAGGAAATGCGTGGTCATGGTGACCTGCGAACGGTCGGGCAGCACGAAATCGGGGCGCTTGCTGAATTTCTTGATGAAGCTGAAGATGTAATCCCAGCGGCCGCAGTTGAGGCCGACGCAGTAATCCTTGAGCGCGTGCAGGATTTCATCCATCTCGAAAGTGGCCAGCACGGTTTCGATCAGCACGGTGGCCTTGATGGTGCCCTTGGGAAGTCCCAATGAAGTTTCCGAAAACGCGAAGATATCGGCCCAGAGCTGCGCCTCTTCGTGACTTTCGAGCTTGGGAAGATAGAAATACGGGCCGCTGCCTTTGGCGACCAGCTTCTTGGCGTTAAGACAGAAATACACGCCGAAATCGAGAAGCGCGCCGGGAATGGGCACGCCCGAAAGCGTCACGTGCTTCTCCGCCAGATGCCAGCCGCGCGGGCGCACGATGAGCACGGCGGGGTTGCTGCCCACGGTGTATTTTTTACCTTCGGGACTGGTGTAGCTGATCGTGCCGTCGGCCCAGTCGCGCAGATTCACCTGCCCGTCCATCACCGATTCCCAGGTCGGGGCGAGCGAGTCCTCGAAATCGGCCATGAACACTTTTGCGCCTGAGTTCAGGGCGTTGATGATCATCTTGCGATCCACCGGCCCGGTGATTTCCACACGGCGGTCCTGCAGATCGGCGGGGATGGGGGCGACCGTCCATTCGGCCTCGCGCAGCGCCCTGGTAGCGGGCAGGAAGTCGGGAAGCTCGCCCGCGTCGATGCGCGCCTGACGCTCCACCCGCTTCGCAAGCAAGGCGTCGCGCCGGGCGGTGAAACGTTCCGCAAGCTGCGTGACGAAGGCCAGCACCTCCGGCGTGAGTATCTGCTGGTATTCGGGTTTGCTCTTGCCGTTTACGTCGATGGACCTGACAATGCTGCGCGCTGCTTCGGGCATGGGGCTATCCTTTATTTTATGGTTGTCATCCCCGCGAAAGCGGGAATCCAGTCAAGGCGGCCAGACTACAAAAACGCGTCCGCCATGTAAATGAGGATTGCGGGTAAAGTCTGCGTTCCCGCGAACGCGGGAATGACGGTAGAACAGAGGCAAAAAAAAGAGCCGCCCCGAAAGGCGGCCCAGTCGAGAGTTAAATCGTTTATATTAGAAGCTTGCGCGGATCAGCAGCTGGCAATAACGACCATTGCCGCTGGCCACATCGGTGTCATATGCGCTAAGGTTGTTGATACAGCTGTTTGCGTTTGCAGCCGCAGCGGCCGTAGCGATGTCGCGGGTGTTTGCAGCACCGCTGGCACCCATGTTAAACACAGTGGTACCAGTCGTTTCCGTTGCCTGCACAACACCGGTGTTCCACACGCCGTCATCCTTCTTCGAGTCGATCTGGAAAGCTTCCAGCGGGGTCAGGTTGTTGGTGAAGGTCGGAGCGCCAGCAGCGGTGATAGCGGTCACGCCGGCAACACGATAAAGATTGACGCCAGCCATGCCGGGTTCAACCAGGTCATTCACGCCGGTATAGACGAGGATGTAATTGCCGTTGCCGATTTTTGCCACGGGGAAGATGTTCGGCATGTTAGCGGCGGAAGCGGCGGCAAGAGCGGCGCTACCGATAAGGTTGGAGTTGGTGATCGGATCGGTGATCAGGTTAGCGTCGTAAATCTGCTTCCAGAACGCGACCGGTTCACCCGTAAGCGCGGTCCTTGCACCGCCAGCGGCGCAGCTTTCGAATACGGCGTTAGCAGGCGCGGTGACAAGTGCGGCACCACCGCCGTTACAGTTGGCTGCAACCGGTACGTCAGCAGCGGGGAAGGAGTTGATGGCATTCAGCAGGTCGCCCGGCAGTCCGTTATATTTGCTGCGGAAGGTGTTGACCGTAGCATCGTACTGTTCAAGCTGGCTGATCTGCGAGCGCATCTGCGCGGCCTTGATCAGATCCTGGCCGATCAGTACGCCGCCGACGATCAGGCCGATGATTACCAGCACGATCGATAATTCGATCAGGGTAAAACCAGCCTGTCTGTTCTGGGGAATGGTGGTTTGCATGTGTAACTCCTTAAGGTTGTTAAAACTTCGTTCTGTGCTCTATTCGCGCCCTGGAAGCCCTCGCGATGAGTACTGATCATGACATGACCAGTGCTAATCGCTACTCAACTCAAGGTGAGCACAAAATACGCACTGGGTATAAGGTAATAGCAGCCAAAAGTTACCAAACCAT
>CAZBUX010000125.1:0-5570 GCA_964495185.1 uncultured Rickettsiales bacterium
CAGAACAAATGCCTTGATATTAAAAGCGATTCCCATTTTTTTGCTACGCTCTCGAAACGGCTCCCTGCGGCATTATACCGCATACAAACGGCCCCAAGCGGGCGCAAAGCAGGCCGCGAAGTGATCGAAACGGTACGGGGAAAGAAAAAACCCCTCTCTTTTTGGGAGAGGGGTTGAATTCCTAGAAGCGGAAGCGCGCTCCGGCTTCGGCGCTGTGGAAGGTATCGCCTTCCTCACCCGAGTCGCGGGTCTGGAAGAAGCGATAGCCGATCGTCCAGTCGGTATTGGGCAGGGTGGTCGGGCTGTAAGCCAGACCGGCCATGGCCTGATAGGCCCAGAACGTGCTGTTGTCGGTGACGGTGGTATCGAGGGTCACGTCACGCACCCGCGCACGCATCTGCGCCACGCCGGTACCAATACCGACATAGGGCGTTACGCGGCTGGGGTTGCGGAAGTCGTAATAGGCGTTGGCCATATACGACACCGTCTGCTGCGAGGCGGTGAAGGTATTGGCCGAAAGGTTGGTGTTGATGCCGATCTTGTTATAGCGGTAGCCGAGTTCGGCTTCGACGCGCATGTTGGCGAAAGGCTGCACGGTGGTGGGGATCATGTAACCCAGTGCCACAGCGCCAACGCCGCCCGTGTCGGAGTCGGTGGCGACGAACAGCCCGCCCGGTTCGCGGAGTTCTTCGTCTTCCATGAACAGCAGGCCGCCGCTTAAGCCCACATACCAGCGCGGCCAGCGTTCCTGGGCTTCGGCGTTGAAAGAGAGCATGCCTGCGGTAAGGGCGCAGGCGGCGGTCAGCAATTTCTTCATGAGAGGTTCCCCACTGATTTTTTATAAGGTTGTTTATGGAAAGAATTCACTGGATAAATACACCGTGCGGCTGTTATACGCAAGCAGGAATCAGGGTTCCAAAGCGGGGTTTCGGGCCGGAATGCGCCCCTCCCCGCCTTCCTGGCACACGCATGCCCGCGTGGCGGAATTGGTAGACGCAAGGGACTTAAAAGCCAATTGGAAACGGCATAAACACCATGTTTACATTGACTTAGGCACATTAACCATGTTACACATAGCTTACACAAAACGTCTCTTTTTTGGGGCCTTTTCGAGGAGGAGTAAGCATGTCAGAAGACCACCAATTGATGGGCGGGAAACTTCACGTCTATCGCCGGGAGAACAGCCGGTTCTGGCAGTGCTCGACCTATTTGCTTGGAAAGAACTGGCGCACCTCCACCAAGGAAGAAAGCCTTGCTCACGCGAAGGACTTTGCTGAGGACTGGTATCTTGAACTCAAGGGCAAGAAACGCGGCGGCGAGTTGAAAGTCGGCAAGACCTTCAAACAGGCTGCCGATCAATTCCTCGCCGAGTATGAAATCATCACCGCCGGAGAGCGAAACGCCCAATACGTCAAAGGGCTGGGCGAAAAGCTCGCGCTTCACCTGATTCCGTTCTTCGGCCCCAAGGTGCTGTCGGAAATCACACCCGGTCTGGTGCAGGAATACCGAATTCATCGTGCCACATCGCGGACGGACAAGAAGACAGGCGAACCGCGCCGCCCGTCACGCAGCACACTCCACAAGGAAATCGTGACCTTGCGGCACGTTCTCAAAACCGCCAACCGCCACGGCTGGCTTCCCTATTTGCCTGACCTTTCAGCACCCTACAAAACTTCCGGGAAAATCACTCACCGGGCATGGTTCTCTCCCGAAGAATACAAGCTGCTCTATACCGCAACGCGCGAACGAGCCAAGAACCCGAAGAAGCCGCGCTGGCGTAAAGCGTGTGAGAACTTCCACGACTACATTCTGTTCATGGCCAACACCGGGCTGAGGCCTGACGAGGCCATCCGCCTCGAATATCGAGATGTCGCCATCGTCACCGATGAAGCGACAGGCGAACGCATCCTCGAAATCGAAGTGCGCGGAAAGCGCGGGGTGGGCTATTGCAAAAGCATGACGGGAGCGGTCATGCCATTCATACGGTTGCGGAAGCGCAACAATCCAAAACCTACTGATCCTGTGTTTGGGAAAACTCAGCGCCAGCTCTTCAACAAGATATTGGATGAACTGGAGTTAAAGTTCGACCGCGACGGCAATCGACGCACGGCCTACAGCCTCCGGCATACCTACATCTGTATGCGCCTGATGGAAGGGGCGGACATTTATCAGATCGCCAAGAACTGCCGCACGAGTGTGGAGATGATCGAAAAATTCTACGCCTCCCACATCAAGAACACGCTGGACGCCGCCGCCATCAACGTGCGCAAACCGAAGCCTCGAAAGAAAAACGACGAGCAGAGCCACGCCGAATAGCCGGACCAACCTTTCTGTTGGCTAACCGGAATTCTCGTACTATAGCTGGCTTGCGGCATAAGCGGGCGTGGCGGAATTGGTAGACGCAACGGACTTAGGCCAACACTTGAGTGCTCTTGCGGGAAACCCGAGATGCAGAACTGCTCAAATTCGGGGAACCCTTTTATCTGGCAACCCCGAGCCAAGCCCGCAAGGGAAGGTGTAGAGACTAGACGGGCAGCACCTACGGCGTTCCGCTACGGTGAAGGGATAGTCCAGACCACGAACGCGCAAGCGGCGGCGAAAGTCGAAGTGGTATGAAAATCCGTCGGGCGAAAGCCCTTGGGGGTTCGATTCCCCCCGCCCGCACCATATCTGCCATGTGAAAATGACAGCGAAGACATTATGAAACTCAGCCCGAAGAATTCCCAAAGCGAATTCGCCAAGCTCATGGCGGCAGCCTGTGTGCGGCGCGGCTATCTTGAAAAGCTTCACGCCGGGACAACGCCGGTCACCCGCACTGGCGATTATTCCGACGTGAAAGTGATCGATGCCGAAGGACGTGAAATACCCTGGAACGAGGTGTCGCGTATCCGGCAGGACGAAATGAAATCGCTCATGACCGGCGTGGTAAATCGCATCCACACGTTTCTCGCGCGAACTCTCTTCTCCGCAACCACGGACGAAGCGTTCGAGCAAGCTCTCGACAGAGCCGCCCTGCCTTGGACGAAAGAATGGGATGAACCAAAGTATCTGGCTGATTTTCTGATGCCGCCCCCAGACAAGCCGGAGTAGCCGACGGCGCTGTTTTAAAACGCCATCGCTCAACGGCGACGGCGCATCGCACCGATAATTTTGGCCAGCGCCTTGCCGAATCGTTTGAGTGTGTTGATCGGCAGGATGAAGATAATGATGGTCATGGTTTTCTCCGTTTGTTCGTCCGCCTTGATTGGCCTGACGTAACAAGGCGAAAGCCGGTGCAGGAGCGCAGCGGGAAAGGTCGCGCCAGCGCCGCCATGCGGGGCGAAGCTGCACAAGCACCAGCGCGGAAGCGAGCAGCCTTGGACGCTGCAACCCATCGGCTAGACCTATGTGACGGCAGGCCGAACGACAGACGGACGGCGAAAACCTGACGATTGGAGGCGGAATCCTGACGGTCACCGCCCAAAACCCCGGCATAGAGGCCTAAAATTTGGCCGCCGGGCAGCGAAATCGCCTGAGAGCCACCCAAAGGGCTAAACACCCCTTACCATGCCAGACGGCCTTCTAATGGGGTTTTTGAGTTGTGCCGACCTTCTCGGCTTCGGCAGCGCCCTCGCCATTCTCCTTCACCACGACCTCGATGGATTCGATGAACGGCGCTTTGTCGTCCTTAGGCTTCTCCCACTTGTCCGGGTCGAATTCCTGGATGAAGTCCGCCGTGCCCGTTTCCAGAGCCATGATGACCGGCTGGAGATTGCGCCCGCGCACCATCACCATCATGAAGGTGTAAACGAGGACGAAGTTCGTCCCGAACGGCCCGTCATACGCCAGGTCGAGCAAGTAGGCGTAACCCGGCGACCGGGTCGGGGCGAAGGCCCGCCTGATCTTCAGCCGCTCGACTTTGTCCTTCGCTCCGAAGGCGGCGTAACCTTCGCTCTCTCCGGTCGGCGGGGCGGCGGTGCCGCCGGGCCGTTTTCTGAATTGTGCCAGTGGATCGTTCATAATCATTCCCTCTCCAGATGGTCCCTGCGAGGTGTGGGCGTGGTTCGCACTTGTTGCTTCTGCTTCATGTTTTCACGGTCCATCTGGCGGATATGCGCCGCATAGAGCGCGACACCGCCGGTCAGTTTTACCATTCCGACCTGCGCCACCGTTTCGACATTCCTGATCGCGTCCATCGCCTGCCTCTTCACTTCTCCAAGGACAGAATCGCGAGCAGGTGCAGGACGTGACGTAGGGACCGGACTGCCCACGGCGGCATCTCGCCCTCGGAAGGCTCGGAGTTGAGTTTTGGTTTCGGGATGCGACACCGCATCCATCGCTTTCCGCTTTGGTTCGTTTTGCATAGGTTGGTTTTGTTAACGGGAAATTTCCGGCCCATCGTCCTTCGTCCTCTCCGGCCCTACTATCGACCGCCATGTTTTCTTCAGTGCGCCCTTGGCCGCCTCGCGCACCCGGCCCATGAACGTGATGGACTTCTCCCACCACGTCGCCCCGACGCCGTGTTGCTTCACCTCGCCGAGCTTGCGGATGGATTTGAGGAGCGGGCGAATCTCATTCATGAGCTTCACCCGGCGGACGGCCTGAACGCGCTCGGGGTCGGTTACCTTCCCCTCGCGCTGCATGGCAGTCGCCGCCACGCCGATCTTGGGCTGGGGTTCTTGGTCGATGCCCCGGTCTTTGAGCGAACGGTGATCGACCCGTTCAGGGCGTCCGGCTTTTTCCAGTGCGGAGTTGACGGCCTCAGCCCAGGACTCCCGCCACTGGTGAAGCTGCCCCACATCGTTCCACTCGCGGGGCTTCTTCGCGCTGAAGCCTTCCGGCTCCAGCTTGCGCATCGTGGCGAGCAGATGGACATGGGGATTTTTGCCGTTCTTCGGGTGGTGCAAGGACACCTCGACGGCCATGCCGCGGGCGACCAGTTCCTTCTGCGCCCACTCCCGCGCCGCCGCAAACTGCGCCTTGGCCTCCAGTTCGCGGGGAACGGCCAGGATAAACTCGCGGGCGAGCTGCGCGTCCTTGCGCTTCTCACCCGCCTCGACCGTGTTCCACAGCCGCCCGGAATCGTGTGCCCATTCGGGCGCACCCTCCGGGGTCAGTATTGTTGTGTCCACGACGCCTTTCATCCGGCGCGAGTAGTCATAGACCTTGTCTTGCAGCGCATCCCGGAGCTTTGTTCCGGCCCGGTAAGCAGCGGCAGCGATGATCGATCTGCCCCGCTTCTCGCGGCTGAAAATTTTGGCTTCCAGCCTGTAGATGGCCATATGTCAGAACCACCTTTCTTCGCCTCTTATTGTACCACTCTTGCACATTCGTTTCATCAGGAGAACAAGGGTGAGTGCGAGTTTGTGCGCTTTCTGTCCCACAATGAAACAGTCGTCCGCGAGCGTCCGATCCGAACAGGAAAAGAGTAATGGCGCGGTTATACATTGCTTCGCAACGTCACCGCGCAGGGCCGCTCTAAAGCCGCGCCCTTGACCCAGGCTTGTTGAAGGGCGTGCCGCCCTTGGGAGGATTCTCTGGCGTTGAATCTCCCATCCCTGCTCAATGGAGTGCCTCCCTTGAAACCCTGC
>CAZBUX010000126.1:0-5484 GCA_964495185.1 uncultured Rickettsiales bacterium
GCGAAGGCGGCCGCACCATCGGCGCAGGCGTCGTTGCGAAAATTGTTGAGTAATAAGAGCTTAAGTACGGATTTGAACGTAAAAGGATAAGTTATGCAGAACCAGAAGATCCGCATTTGGCTCAAGGCCTTCGATCACCGCGTGCTCGACCAGAGCACCGCGGAGATCGTGTCGACCGCCAAACGCACGGGCGCGCAGGTGCACGGTCCGATCCCGCTGCCGCGCCGCATCGCGCGTTTCACGGTGAACCGTTCGCCGCACATCGACAAAAAGTCGCGTGAGCAGTTCGAGATCCGTACGCACAAGCGCCTGATCGACATTCTCGACCCCACACCGCAGACGGTGGACGCGCTCATGAAGCTCGACCTCGCTTCCGGCGTGGATATCAAAATCAAAGCGGAGGCAGCATAAACCTTATGCGTACCGGACTGATCGCCAAGAAACTCGGCATGACTACTGCCTACACCGCGGACGGTGAAGAAACTGCCGTGACCGTGTTGGTCGTGGAAAACTGCCAGGTGGTTTCGCAGAAAACTAAAGAAAAGAACGGCTACACCGCTGTTGAGCTTGGTGTTGGCAAAGCGCGCGTGAAAAACGTGACCAAGGGGCTTCGCGGCCACTTCGCCAAAGCCAAGGTCGAGCCGAAAAGCAAGCGCGTGGAATTCCGCGTCGCAGAAAACGCGATGCTGGAGCCCGGTACCGAAATCCTCGCCAGCCATTTCGTGGCCGGCCAGTTCGTAGATATCTCGGGCAACACTATCGGTAAGGGGTTCGCGGGCGTTATGAAGCGCTGGAACTTCGCAGGTCTTGAAGCCACGCACGGCGTATCCGTATCGCACCGCTCGCACGGCTCCACCGGCCAGCGCCAGGATCCGGGCCGCGTATTCAAAGGCAAGAAAATGGCAGGCCACATGGGCACCCGCCGCCGCACCGTGCAGAATCTGCAGGTGGTTTCGGTAGATGAAGCGGAAGGCGTGATCATGATTAAAGGCGCCATTCCCGGCGCTCCGAACGGCTATGTGCTGATCAAGGATTCGGTAAAGAAGGGCGCGCACGCCGCTGCACCGTTCCCCGCCGGTATCAGGAAAGCGCCGGAAGCAGCTGCTCCGGCCGCCGAACAAACCGCTGAACAACCGCAAGCGTAAGAGCAATTTATGAAAGTCAAAGTCGTTACACTGGAAAATAAGGCCGCGGGTGAGATCGAGCTCTCCGACGCTATCTTCGGCGTCGAAGTTCGCAACGATCTTCTGCATCGTGCGGTCGAATGGCAGCGCGCCAAGGCCCGCTCCGGTACGCATAAAACCAAGACCGTATCCGAAATTTCCGGCACCACCAAGAAGCCCTGGAAACAAAAAGGTACGGGCAACGCGCGCGCCGGTTCGCTCCGCAGTCCGCAGTTCCGCGGCGGCGCCACTATTTTCGGGCCGGTCGTTCGCAGCCATGAGCTCGGGCTTAACAAAAAAGTCCGCAAGCTCGCCATGCGCCACGCGCTTTCGTCCAAGCAGAAAGACGGCACGCTCTTCGTCGTCGACGCCGCTTCGCTGAAAGACGGCAAGACCAAGAACATCGCCGCCAATTTCAAGAAAAACGGCTGGGACAAGCCGCTCATCATCGACGCTACGCTCGATGAAGGCTTCGCCAAAGCGGCGCGCAATATCATGTTCGTCGACGTGCTGCCCGGTATCGGCGCCAACGTCTACGACATCCTGCGCCACAAACAACTCGTGCTCACCAAGGATGCGGTGAAGCACCTGGAAGAGAGGCTGAAATGAAAGCTAAAGCAAAAAAGACCGTCGGAACTGAACCGCGCGCCTATCACTATGACGTGATCGTCTCGCCGGTAGTCACCGAAAAATCCACCATCGCGTCGGAACAGAACAAAGTATCGTTCAACGTCCGCCTCGATGCCGCCAAGCAGGACATCAAGTCGGCTGTCGAAGCGCTCTTCAAGGTGAAAGTCACCAAGGTCAACACCCTCGTTCGCGAAGGCAAGACCAAACGCTTCCGCAACACGCTGGGCAAAAAATCCGATACCAAGAAGGCGATCGTCACCCTGGCCGCCGGCCAGTCGATCGACTTCTCCACGGGAGTAAAGTAACATGGCACTTAAAAGCTACAAACCCACAACCCCCGCGCAGCGCCAGCTGGTAACTGTTGACCGTTCCGAGCTCTGGAAAGGCAAGCCAGTCAAGTCGCTGACTAAGGGCCTGAAGAAGTCGGGCGGACGTAACAATCTCGGTCGCTTAACGGCGTTCCGCGTCGGCGGCGGCCATAAGCAGGCGTACCGCGTGATCGATTTCAAGCGCCGTAAATTCGACATTCCGGCAACCGTCGAGCGCCTTGAATACGATCCCAACCGCACCTCGTTCATCGCCCTCATCAAATACGAGGACGGCGAACAGGCTTACATCATTGCGCCGCAGCGCCTCGCCGTCGGCGATGTCGTCGTGTCGTCTGACAAGGCCGATATCAAGCCGGGCAACGCCATGCACATCAAGAGCATCCCGGTCGGTACCATCATCCACAACGTGGAAATGAAGGAAGGCCGCGGCGGCCAGCTCGCCCGCGCCGCCGGTACCTACGTGCAGCTCGTCGGCAAGGACGGCGGCTACGCTCAGATCAAGTTGCGTTCGGGTGAAGTCCGCATGGTTCGCGGCGATTGCCTCGCCACCATTGGCGCGGTGTCGAACCCCGACCATCAGAACATCGTGATCGGCAAGGCCGGTCGCTCGCGCTGGCTGGGCATTCGCCCGTCGGTTCGCGGCGTGGCCATGAACCCGGTCGACCATCCGCACGGCGGCGGCGAAGGCCGTACTTCGGGCGGTCGTCACCCGGTAACGCCGTGGGGCAAGGGCACCAAGGGTACCAAGACCCGTTCGCGTAAGAAAAAGAATAAGCTGATCATCAAAAATCGGCATGGGAAATAAGGAGTAGGTATGGCACGTGCAGTTTGGAAAGGTCCGTTCGTCGATGGCTATCTGCTGAAGAAGGCAGATGTTGCGCGCGCTTCGGGAAAGCATACGATCATCAAGACATGGTCGCGCCGCTCGACCATCATCCCGCAATTCATCGGGTTGACGTTCGGCGTTTATAACGGGAAGAAGTTCATCCCCGTAGCGGTCAACGAAGACATGATCGGCCACAAGCTGGGCGAATTCGCGCCGACGCGCACCTTCAACGGCCATAGCGCCGTCGGTGGCAAGTCTGCCGGTGCCGCTCCCGCGCCTGCCGCTAAAAAAGCGTAATGTAGAGGATTTATGGGCAAGCAAGCAATGGAACGTAAGTTAGAGGCGAATGAAGCCAAGGCGGTAATTAACCGTCTGCGCATCAGCGCCCGCAAGCTGAATCTGGTCGCAGGCCTCATCCGTGGGATGCAGGTGAGTCAGGCGCTGACGCAGCTGACGTTCAACGAAAAACGTATTTCTGTGGATGTGAAAAAGGCGCTGCAATCCGCGGTCGCCAACGCTGAAAACAACCACAACCTCAATGTCGACGCGCTGTATGTCAAGGAAGCGTATGTCGGCAAGAATCTGGTGATGAAGCGTATGCACACCCGCGGTCGCGGCCGCAGCGCGCGCGTCCTCAAAAAATTCTCCAACCTGACGCTGATCCTGCGCGAGCGCGATGAAACGCAGGCGCCGAAAGCCGAAAAGCCTAAGAAGGCCAAGGCCGCCGCTACCAGCGCCAAGACCAAGACAGCCAAGACAAAGGAGTCCAAGTAATGGGTCAGAAAGTCAACGCCATCGGCCTGCGCGTCGGTATCGTCAAAACGTGGGATTCGCGCTGGTTTGCAGGCAAGGACTACGCCGAAAAGCTGCACGAGGATTTCAAGATCACCAAGTATCTGAAAAAGACCCTCGACGCCGCCGGCATCAGCAAGATCGTTATCGAGCGTCCCTCGAAGAAAGCGCACATCACCATTCACACCGCCCGTCCCGGCGTGGTGATCGGTAAAAAGGGCGCCGACATCGATAAGATCAAGAAGGATATCGGCAAGTTCACGAAGGACGAAGTTCAGATCAACATCGTTCCCGTGGCCAAGCCCGAACTCGACGCGACGCTCATCGCGGAATCGGTCGCCCAGCAGCTTGAAAAGCGCGTGGCGTTCCGCCGCGCCATGAAGCGCTCGGTGCAATCGTGCCTCCGTCTCGGCGCGCTCGGTATTCGTATTAACGTCTCGGGCCGTCTCGGCGGCGCCGAAATCGCCCGCATGGAATGGTACCGCGAAGGCCGCGTGCCGCTGCACACGCTGCGCGCCGACGTCGATTACGGTGTCGCAGAAGCCAAGACCACCTATGGCGTCATCGGCGTCAAGGTCTGGGTCTTCAAAGGCGAGATCATCGGCAAGGAAAAGAAAATCGTGCAGGAAGCGGCTACCCCTCTGGAAATCGCTCCCGTCGAAACCACGGCAACCGAATAACTCATAACTGGCAATTAATTATATGATGAGTCCTAAGAAAACGAAGTACCGCAAAATGCATAAAGGCCGTATCCGCGGCAATGCTAAAGGCGGCTATACGCTTAATTTCGGTCAGTACGGCCTGAAGGCCCTGCAGCCGGAACGCGTCACCGCACGCCAGATCGAAGCGGCGCGCCGCGCCATTTCGCGTCATGTGAAGCGCGTGGGCCGTTTATGGATCCGCGTTTTCCCGGACGTTCCGGTCACCAAAAAGCCTGCCGAAGTGCGCATGGGCTCGGGTAAGGGTTCGGTTGAATTCTGGGCCTGCCGCGTTGAGCCGGGCCGTATCATGTTTGAAATCGACGGTGTCGACGAAAAGACGGCGCGCGAAGCGTTTGACCGCGCCTCGGCCAAGCTGCCGATCAAGACCAAATTCGTCGCCCGCCTGGCGGAAGGAGAATAACCATGAAAATCGCTGAACTCCGCGCTAAAAGCCCGGCAGAACTCAAAGACCTGGTGGTGTCCTTAAAGAAGGAGCAGTTCAACCTGCGCTTCCAGCGGACCACCGGCGCGCTCGAAAACCGCGCACGCTTCACCGAAGTGCGCAAGACCATCGCTCGCGCCAAGACCCTGATGAACGAAAAGCCGGTCACGGACGCCCCGAAAAAGGCGAAAGCGGCAAAACCCGCCGTCGCCAAAAAGGCGCCGGCCAAAAAGACTAAAGCGAAGAAGGAGTAGGGTATGCCGAAGCGTGTACTGCAAGGCGTCGTCGTAAGCGACAAAATGGAAAAGACGGTCGTTGTGCGCGTTGATCGCCGCATGAGCCATCCGATCTACAAGAAAACCATCCAGCGTTCGAAGAAATATTCGGCGCACGATGAGCAGGAAAAGTTCTCGATTGGCGACAAGGTGTCGATCATCGAGTCGGCTCCCATTTCGAAGACCAAGAAGTGGCGCGTGGTGTACGAGTAAGATTTAGCCATTAGGCATTAGGGAATAAAGTTATGATACAACAACAAAGTAATTTAGAAGTCGCGGATAATTCCGGTGCGCGCCGCGTCATGTGCATCAAGGTGCTCGGCGGC
>CAZBUX010000127.1:0-5444 GCA_964495185.1 uncultured Rickettsiales bacterium
ATCGCGCTGGTGCAGGGCATGAGCGACAACATCCAGCAATTGCTCGATGAAAAAAGCCCCGTATCCGACGCCAAAAAAGCCGATACCGCCATTTTCTATTCCATCTCCAACGCCCAGAAGGGGCTGGCAGGCATCAGCTTCGGCAATTTCCTGATCAAACGGGTAGTGAGCCTCATGACCAGCGAGATGAAGAACATCAAGACCTTCGCCACCCTGTCGCCGGTGCCGAATTTCCGCACGTGGCTCGACCCGCTGCTGATTAAAAACGACGAAACCGTGCTTACGCCCAAAGAGATCGAAACCCTGCGCAAGCTCACGGGCAATGCCAATGCCGCCGCCGGGCTCTACGCCCTGCTGGAAAGCGAGTGGCACAAAGACGCCAAAGCCGCCGCCGCGCTTAAGCCCGTCCTCATGCGCCTGTGCGCCGATTACCTCCTCAACCGCAAGAAAGCCGGGAAACCGCTCGACCCCGTGGCGGGGTTCCACCTCTTCAACGGCGCGCGGCTGGAGCGCATGAACTGGCTGGGCGACACCTCGCCCAAGGGCATGAAGCAATCCGCCGGCATCATGGTGAATTACCACTATAAACTGGACGATATCGACGACAACCACGAAGAATTCGCCACACATGCGAAAATAGTTGCCTCAAAGCAGGTGAGGGTCTACGCTGAATGATAGTTTTTCAATTAATAAGTGAAGTATCGCAATGGCAGAAAAATCGCAAAACATACAGGACGTGTTCTTAAACACCGTTCGCAAGAAAAAAGTGCCGGTCACCATCTTCCTGTCCAACGGCGTGAAGCTGCAGGGTAACATCACCGGGTTCGATAATTTCTCGGTGCTGCTGCGCCGCGGCCCGCAAGTGCAGCTGGTGTATAAGCACACCATCGCCACCGTCGTCCCCTCCGCGCCGGTCACCCTGCACGAGGAAGAAGGCGTCGAAGCTGCCATGGCCGAGCACGCGCCTGCTTAAGTAAGCATCTGATTTACATCAGGACCGCATCGCTGCGCGCGTTGTCACAATTCCTTAACTTGTGATTTTCGCTAATATCCTTAAAAATCAGGCGCACAGCCCCTGACAGGATAGGAAAACGCGATGGCTTTTAAAGTAGAATACTCAAACGATAAAATAGACCTCGATATCAACGCTATGCGTTATGAAGCTGCGGCGTTTATCAAAGACAGGAAGGCGCATGCTCCTAAAGCCCCCGGCACTGCCGACTTGGAATATAGCGCGCCATGGAGAGCGCAAGATAAGGCAGAAAAAACCGCCGATATCTTCAGGTCGATAGCAGAAGCAACAACCAAGAAAGAACTAAACGCAGCGCTGGCGACACTCGAAAAATCCGTTTTTGCCGTACCGGTTCAGCCTGAGACAGGTCCGGGCTACCTGAAATTTGAGCCGGATGCGGCCTTTTATTTCACGCATTTTACTACCATCCAGGTCGTTCGGCAGAGCCTTGCCAGGCATCCCGAACTCGACGGCCCCGTACCGCGGATCACTCGCCCGGGCAGCACCGGCGTATTCCTCGGCTGACAATGTTCGTGCAACCCGCCTTCGTTCACACTACACTGGGCGCATGATATCCCTATACATCCGTCGTAAATAATGGCCGAAAGCCGCACGCTCGTACTGCATCCGTACCTGAAAGCCCGTCCCGATGCGGCTTCGCGCTCGCCGGAGGCTTGCCTTGAGGAGGCCATCGGACTTGCCCATGCCATCGACCTCGACGTAGTCGAACAGCGCATCGTGCCGCTGCAGCAGGCGCGTTCGGCGACGCTGCTTGGCAAGGGCAAGGTGGAGGAGATCAAGGAAATCATCGAAGCGGCGGAGATCAAGCTCGCCATCGTCAACCACGACGTAAGCCCCATCCAGCAGCGTAACCTTGAGAAAGAATGGGGCTGCAAGGTCATCGACCGCACGGCGCTCATCCTTGAAATCTTCGGGGCGCGGGCGCGCACGCATGAAGGCAAGCTACAGGTCGAGCTGGCCTCGCTCAGCTACCAGAAGGGGCGGCTCGTACGCTCGTGGACCCACCTTGAGCGCCAGCGCGGCGGCTTCGGGTTCCTCGGCGGCCCCGGCGAATCGCAGATCGAAATCGATCGCCGCCTCATCCGCGACCGCATCGCCAAAATCCGCAAGCAGCTCGACAACGTCACCCGCACCCGCGAACTGCACCGCAAGGTGCGCCGCGATGTGCCGTATCCCATCGTGGCGCTGGTCGGCTATACCAATGCCGGGAAATCGACGCTGTTTAACAAGCTCACCGGCGCCTCGGTGCTTTCCATGGACAAATTATTCGCCACGCTCGACCCCACCATGCGCGGATTCACCATGCCCGGCGGCTCGAAAATTATCCTGTCCGATACGGTAGGCTTCGTCTCCGACCTTCCCACCGAGCTGATCGCCGCCTTCCGCGCCACGCTGGAAGAAGTGCTGGAAGCCGATCTGCTGCTGCACGTGCGCGACGTATCGCACCCCGATGCCGAAGCGCAGAAACGTGACGTGGAGCAGGTGCTGAAAGGCCTGTTCGATAGCCAGAAGCTCCCCGAAAACGTCATCGAAATCCATAATAAAATCGACAAACTCAGCCCGGAGCACCGGCAGGCGCTGAGCGAAAAGCATGCGCTGGGCATTTCTTCCATCACCGGCGAAGGCATCGCCGAACTGCTGGCGCTTCTGGAAGCCGAGATTGGTAAGCGCTTCTTCACCCGCGAGCGCTATACGCTCAGCGCTGGCGACGGCAAGGCGCTGGCGTGGCTGCACGCGCACGGCAAAGTGCTGGAACAGGAAACGGAAGAAGAATATATTCGCGTCACCGTGCAGCTATCGCCGGAGAACGTGCAACGTTTCGAGCGTATCCATGCCAATGCGAAAACTTCTTAAACTAACGCTGATCCTTTTTCTGGCATCCACCGCCCCCGCCCATGCGCTGCGCTCGGTCAGCGTCATGGCCGATAGCAGCTTAAGCGTCGCGGTGGCGCATATCGCGCGTAATTATGCCCGCGACAAAGGCGTAGCGGTCAATACCTCCTACCTCTCCGCAAAAGCGCAACAGACGCAGATCACCGAAGGTGAGGCGGTGGATATCCTCATCACCCCGATGGATAAATGGATCGACGAGCTGAAAACGCAGGGGCTGGTCGACATCTATTCCGAAACGCCGGTGGCGCGCGGACAGCTGGCGCTGGTCGGCCCGGCGGAAAGCCCGCTGGAGAAACGCACGATCACCGACAGCCTGCCGGTGGCGCAGCTCATCTGGCAGATGCAGGGCGAGCAGGAATTCGTCATCGGCAACCCCGAAACCCTCCCCGAAGCCGCCTTCAGCAAGGAAGCGCTGCGAAGCCTTGGCGCCGCCGCCGACCTTGAGCCCTATACGCTTTACATCAAACAGCGCGACCAGATGTACCAGATGGTGGCCAGCCACGACGCCTACGGTATTTTCCTCTATTCCAGCGCGCTCGGCCGCCCCGGCATGCGAACCATCGGCATGATCCCGCCCGCCGCGCACCGCCCGATTCAATATTACGCGGTGGTCATCGCCGGCGAGAACATGGACGAAGCCCGCAAATTCCTCAACTACCTGAAATCCCCCGACGCAAGGCGGGTGTTTCTGCAAACCGGGTATATGGTCAACTGACCGTTACAGCGGCCAGCGCGCCCGCGGCTCGAAATCCATGCCGTCGGCCTGCCCGAGCCGGAAGCGCTCCAGCCCCGCCCATGCGATCATGGCGGCGTTATCGGTGCAAAGCGCAATGGGTGGCGCGACGAGCGTCATACCGTGTTCAGCCAGTAATTTCTCCAGCCGCCCGCGCAGGTATTTATTCGCCGCCACGCCGCCTGCGAGGACGAAGGTATTCCCGTTCGGATGTATCGCCTTAAACATCGCAATCGCGTGCGCCGCCCGGTCGCACACACTCTCGCCTACCGCGAACTGGAACGAGGCGCAGATATCAGATTTTGCTTTGTCGTCGAGTTTTCCGGCCTCGCGCAGTTCCAGTATCGCCTTGCGCACGGAGGTTTTCAGGCCGGAGAAGGAAAAATCGCAGCCTTCGCGGCCCTTCATCGGCACGGGGAAAATATGGGCGCGCTCATCGCCGCCAAGCGCCAGTTTTTCAACCGCCGGGCCGCCGGGATAATCGAGGCCGAGCATTTTTGCGGTTTTATCGAAGGCTTCGCCGAGCGCATCGTCCACCGTGCCGCCGAGGCGTTTATACTGCCCCACGCCGCTTACGCTCAGGAACTGGCAATGCCCGCCCGATACCAGCAATAATAAAAACGGGAATTCCACCGCATCGGTGAGCCGCACCGTCAGCGCATGCCCCTCCAGATGGTTCACCGCGATGAACGGCTTGCCCGCCACCGACGCCAGCGCCTTGCCGGTCATGACGCCGACGATAACGCCGCCGATCAGCCCCGGCCCGCCGGTGACCGCTACCGCGTCGAGGTCGGAAAGCGTCACGCCCGCCTTTTCCAGCGCCTGCGCCACCACCACATCGATATGCTCGATATGCGACCGCGCCGCGATCTCCGGCACCACGCCGCCGTAAGGCACATGCTCGGCGGTCTGCGACAGCACGACGCTGGATAATATCTTCCTTTCGCCGGTCACTACCGCCGCCGCCGTTTCGTCGCAGCTTGTTTCGATACCTAGGACTAGCATCCTGTCACCAGAGAGGTTATAAATCCCGACAACTGTTAACCGACAACCGGCAACTATGCAAATACGCATCGGCACAAGAAAAAGCCGCCTCGCCCTCGTGCAGGCCGAAATGGTGGCCGCGCGGCTCCGCGCGGCGTGGCCGGGGCTTGAATGCGAACTGGTGACCATGTCCACCAGCGGCGACCGGCTCGTAGACCGGCCTTTATCCGAGTTCGGCGGAAAAGGCTTGTTTACCAAGGAGCTGGAAGAAGGGCTGTTTGCGGACGGCATCGATTTCGCCGTCCATTCCATGAAAGACATGCAGACGGTGCTGCCGGACGGCCTCATCGTCGCCGCCGTGCTCGAGCGCGAGGACCCGCGCGATATGCTGGTGGGGAAGAATATCCGCTCGCTGGACGACCTGCCGCAGGGCGCGCTGCTTGGCACCTCGTCGCTGCGCCGCGCCGCGCAGATGCTTATCCACCGCCCCGACCTGAAAATAGCTCCCTTGCGCGGCAATGTCGAAACCCGCTTAAAAAAACTGGAAGAAGGCAGTTTCGCCGCAACGCTGCTCGCCAAAGCGGGGCTGAACCGGCTTGGACTCAACGACGTGCCGGGTGTGGTGCTTTCCGCCGAATCGTGCCTGCCTGCCGTCGCGCAGGGCGCCATCGCGCTGGAATGCCGCGCCGGGGATGCCAAAACCCGCGAATTACTCGCACCGCTCGACCACAAGGAAACCCACGCCGCCGTCACCTGCGAGCGCGCCTTCCCGTCGTGCTGGTCTTACTGCTCATGCTCTAC